>NZ_JBGONI010000006.1:0-189589 GCF_041439035.1 Vibrio sp. 1F263
ACCTTGGAACTTCAAACACTGACAAGTCGCCCCGTGGGTTCATGGGGCGGATACATAGAAGAAGCCCAATGGGCTTCTTCTATATACGAGTATACTATTTGTTTACGACAACCCTTAGCTTAATACCACTAATTTCGTCAATATAAGCCTCAGTAGCTCCCAGAACTGATAGAATATCTTTAGAAATCAGAGGTTTTGAAATTGCTGGTTGAACGATAGCTACTCCAACTTTGAATGAGGCATATCTAGCAACTTTTGACAGATGGATTAGCTGTTCTAGTGTTCCTTTGTCTATACGTGATGCCTTCTCTTGACTTAATCTAACTCGCTCTCTATCGATTAATCTGTTGATCAGAGCTTCTTTGTTAGCAAACCATTTAATACTTTTCACAGCTTGCCCTGCCACTTGATAGATATCGTCTACTCGTGCTCCTGGCTTCGCTACGCCTCTCTTTTTAGTACAATATTTGCAGTGGTATAAATCTATAATTAGCTCGGAATCATCGTTGTTTTTGATGGCGACAATATCAGCGACCTCTCCACTACCATCATCATCGAAAACTAGGTCATAACTATCTTTGATTTTCTGGATAGTATGATACTGAATTGAGTGAGGGTGTTTGAGGTGTGTTTGAGACTCGACCGAAATATCAACGCCATCCCACAACCAGCACTCAATATTGTTTAAGGAGTACAAGTATGCGTACTCTTCATACGAGTAGTATCTATACCCACCATCAATGATAGAGGTATCCTCCAAGAAGAAAGCTGGGGCGTTCTCATCAAAGAAATCAGTCACTAGATGCTCATCACTCCCTATGATTATGTATAGAGGTGTATCGGAGCCGTAAGTTACTTCACCCTTGGCTGTAATGGTTGCTGAAACACTAAATGATCCAAGAGGAGTCGAGATGTTAAAGTACCTGACGTTCTCTTTATCATTAGTTTTATCTGATAAAGTTAGCTCGCAGTTGAATAATGTCTCTTCCCACTTACCATCGCTTAGATATACTTTTCGGTCATTCTTGCGCAATAGCTCAACTGGCCATTCGACATTGAGTAACCTAAGATCTGGATATTCGGTTAACTCTTCACTTTGCATAGCAGTTTTCAATACTTGGTTGGTATCGATAGACTCATCTAAGATTTTTTTGCCAACGTTTTTGCACCAGTCGATCCATTGCTCAAGGGAATCACTGTCCATCGACCAGACTTTACCCTTGTATGAACATCCGACACTAACAAGTTTACCGTCCTCGTACCCTTTACCAAAAATATTGGATTTGATAGAACGTTTAGCTTCAATGTCTGGAATCTGATCATTGATTTCAGTTCCTGTATGCATAGAGTAGCGCAGACCTTTCTTGTTCTTGTTTAGACCAACATTTTGGAGCTTCAATCTCTTGAGTCCAGACAGTGCACGAAATACCCGCTCTCCGTTTACTTGAGGAGCTCCATCCGCGATTAGTTTTGCTAAACGTTTTACAAGACCATCCTTTGCAGATGAGTGAATAAAGAGCAACTTGTTTCGTTTATCTAAATAGGCAATATACAGATCCCAAGATTCGTCAAATAGCTCTTTGGAGCTTGACCATCCAACAGGAGCATATGACTTAACCGAAAAGATAAGCGTATCTTGCTCATCATTGAGAACGGAGTCATGAATCTGAAATTGCTTATTACCAAACTTATAGAAGTTTTCAGGTTTCCAAGTAGAGGCTTTTAAGTTAAATACGGTGGTACTTATGCTTGGTGTTAAGCCTAAATCCAGTAATTTACTTGGCTCTGAAAAGCCAGCTTTGAAATCTTGATATTTTAGCTCTGATGTTACTTTCTCACTGCTGATGTTACTGATAATACAATTCCAGTCTGAATCTTCATTATATAGCTCTTGAAGGCAGTCGTTCAGTTTAGGGTTTGCTATGTTAGCAACAAATTTTGCATCGCCGACTCCTTGCGTTGTTCTTGTGAAGCGTCCAGTAAACTGGAGCATTACATTGATGCTTTTATGTGGGTCATGAATCGCTGAGATTTTTAATTGAGGTAAATCGAATCCTTCTCCGAGCATATTTACACATACAATTATTCGATGTTTTCCCGCCTTAATCGCTTTAAGAACTTCGTCTTTGCGTTTTGCTTTACTTGTAATAAGTATAGGGCTGAGCTCAGTCTCATTTTTATAGTATTCAAATACTTGTGCTGCTCTTTTGATGTTGTTTGCTCTAGCCATCACTATGTGGTTAAGACCGTTCTTCAAGTCGGCCTTTAATAAGTCAATAGCTTTCTGAGCAATCACTTTATCTGCTTTCTCTTCTACAAACTCTTTCACTGGATGAAACTCTATTGGCTTAAAGTAACCATCAAGTTGGGCTTTGCTAAGTGAATAGTTAAATATAATCTTTCCGTCTACTCTAGAGCAGTCCGTTCGAAAAGGAGTTGCGGTAAATTGAAATACTGGTTTATCGGCAAACTGCGCTTTTATTCGAGCCCAAGTGGTCGCGGTTACATGGTGTGCTTCATCCACAACTAGATGAGAACATGCTTTTGTTCAAGCTTCTAAGGCACCCTTGTGGAACTGTGATAATGCAGCGGCAGTAGCAATGATTACATTCGAGTTTAATAGTTGATTTATTTCGACGATATCTTGAATACCGTGTTTTATAGTCGCAACGATAGGGTTCTCGAAGTTATCATTAAGCATCCCTAACTGTCTTAAAAGCCCAAGTTCTAGAAATTTTTTCTTGGTTTGTTCGCGCAAGGCGTCAGACGGTACAATGACTAATGTCTTGCGAAATCTCCCCGCCACAACTATGGATAAAATAGTTTCGGTTTTCCCCGTGCCTGTTGGCATAACGATACTAGCAGCACTAGTATCTTCGGATTTTTCGTAACCAAGTGCAGCGTAAATTCCGCCAATTTGTGGAGGACGTAAGCCAGGGATTCTAAGAGCCAAGTTTTCTTCTTGAAAGATAAAATTGTTTTGACACCATGATGTATGGATTTCGTCAGGTGACAGTTTTTTACCTGCTAAGCCTAACCAAGATAGTTGGCTTTTTCCGATTAAGCTCTCTTTTAAGATACTCATTTTCAATTCCTCAAAAATAAACGCACAAATGCAACATGGTTATTTGTAATCTGATGCATATTGATATTGCTTGTTAATGTAGTCAATTGAAATTGTTTAGAATTGATCAAGAATGCTTCAAATATTTATGATGACACTTAGGCTAGTGGATCTTCTGAACACTCCACCAGAACCTACTTTTTCAGGTCACCCGCGCTCTTGGTGATGTCGATTGTAGAACTCATCATTTTCTTCGTCGTAATCGTCTTTGATGATATTACAGTCAGCGATAGCCGCTTTATGATGTCTCTGTTTTTTCTTGTATTCTTCACTCTGCTGATCGATGCGGGAAGCTTCAGCAAACCAAATAACCCATTCAGTCGTTGATATCTCTTTGCTTTCAATGGCAACGGCGTTAAATGTACACATGTAATCACAGAACATGTTGAATAGTTTGCCGTTGTCATTTTGTTTGAGGAGTGATTCAGGACTCGCAGTTAGATAGTTATGGCTTTGCTCAAACATTTCTAGTGCTTTTAGATGGTCGTTAAGTCGCTTATCAATAAGATTTTTATAGTTAGGATGCACTTTATAATCCCAAACCTGGTAAGTTTTAGGAGTAAGAAACCACCTTACCGCGTTGTGCCGCTTAATTACCTTTATGAGATCTAGGCGTGGTGCGAGGTATGGGTGAATGTCTCCATTCTCGTCAAACTGCTCAATTGGGTAGAGCCTTGTATCATTCAGAGTCACAAACATGGCAATGTCACGCAAGTGAGGTTTAACCTCGTGTGCTTCGAAAATTTGTTTTAATGTACCGAGAAATGTCATAGTAATTGTTCCTAGTTTTTAGGTTTTTCGGCGATTTGTTTCGCCTGCTTAATCGAAAGGGGTAGGCGCTTTCTGTTTTTGATTAACGAGTGTTGTGAGTTCACTTGTCTCTCGACGTGTGACACCGAATTAGCCTTATTTACGTGTTGCTTAATTTGTTTAGCCAACTTTTTATCTACCTGATTCCAATCAATAGATTTATGGAACTTAGCAGGCTCTCGTTTTGGTAAGTGTTGGTTTAGCCAATCTTTGTCATATCGAAAGAGCCACATGTAGCAACTGCTCGAATGTTTAATCTCTGTTCTAGTTAATGTTGGGTTTTGAGAAATGATTGACTGGAGTGTTTGACGATATTGATTTCGTTTTTGGCAGAACCAGAGCCGTTTTCTCCAAGCCGCTAACCCTGACATCGAGTTGATTTTTTGTTCCACGGTTCCTACGCTAACACCGCATAATTTCGCGATATCTCGTCGATGAAGTCCACGGAATGCGAGTTTTATGATCATATCGACTAGCGAGTTACTTAGTCGTTTGAATCGATGATTTACCGCTATCCCATTCCTCTGCGCTAAGGCTGCTAGATAGCCCACCGAATATCCTGTCGCCTTGGCGACAGAACGAAGCGAGTTTCCTGAGGTTAGCTCTGATAGACAGACACGAGGTTTAGATGATTCCCGATTGCAATAATTTGAGGCCTGCTCAGTTTGTTGAAGATAAAACTTGGCGTTCTTCGCAAAGGAAGCACCAACCAATGCATGCTGTATGTAATGGTTGTAGTGGCCATTTAAGAGAAGGAATCTTAAGAAATTAAATTGGTATAGCTTCGAAGGCAGTAGCTTTGCACCAGCAAATAAAGGAGCCCAAAAGTCTTGTAGACGATTGACTGCTTCTGATTGCCTGATCTGTCCTTTCGGAGTTAACAAATGGGCCTTACCCATCCAAGATGAGTGAGAGGGCGTAGCAAGATGCTCGAATCTACGTTCGCATTCATATCGATGCCAACTACTGATGAATTGTGACAACCTCAACGCTCGTTCTAAACACAGATCAGAACCATGGAAAGATCTTTCGTAAAGTGTTGGTGGTAGTTCAATGCGCTTGTTAAGACCATCAGCATCTGTCGGTGCGTATTGCAGCCAACATGCATGTTTTGGACAAACGAACATACCGTAATACTGATGTACGGTACGCCAAATACCATGCCCATATTTCAATGCATCTTCCTCTAGGCATCGTGAGCAGAACTTTAGTGCGCTGCTAAACCGTAACCGAGAACAAGCGGTACGTGATACAGCAGCGATGTGACTGCCATCATTACTCAACATGTGCCATCTAAGTCTTGCTTTGCTTTTGTCATCTTGAAGGCAAGCGCCGACAACAGGGAAACAAGTACCGTTAAACAACAACCTTTCCGCGTCTATTGAGGTCTGTTTGGCAACTTGTTCGAGCATGCAAGGAAGCTGGGGGTTAATGCGAACATCCGTGCGCCCTAGGAGATCTCGGTTTTTTTCGCGTAGCGAGCGTCTTGGTGAGGCTGCGTGGTGTCGCGCAACTAGACTATAAAAGGCTTCTCCAGCTATTTCGTGCAGGTACATAGATCTATAGTTGTCCTGTAGCGACCAGCATGAGAATGTAGATCAGTGGTGGACTAAATCTGTTTGTTGAAGTCGATAAAAATAGGCGTGTAGTCCTCATAGTAGGAGTAATTATGTGATCATTTACTTTCCTCGTATTCGAGAAGTACTGCTCTAGAGCGCTTTTCCCTAGAGTCATGAAAATCTCTTTGTACCAATCGCCACAAGCTTTCTTAAAAGCTAACGTTTCAGTTTGCTCAAGCGTAAATCCCATGTGTGCCAACGTATTTTGTTGCACGGATTCAAGGTCTAGGGCGAGTTCTCCATTGTTTAATGCAATCATTAGCCGTTCAACCTTCAGCGTTGTTTCATCAGAATACAATTCTTGACATGTCATGTTGGAATCACACTTTGGACAAGCTAAAGTTGGTGTTGGCATTCGGCTGATGTTCTTCAAGCGGTAATCACATGAAGAGCAGGCGTTGATAAGTCTTGAACCGTGTTTGTAACAGTGAAACACACCTTGCAGTTGATGTGGTTGATGGAAATATGGCACACCATACGCGTCATGATCTTCTTCTATGCAGTCTTTGCAGTAACGCCATGTGCGGTTGTGAACTGTTTGCGAGTGTATAAATTCAATGTCATATTGTTTCCCTATCAGAAACAACGGAACTTGTCTTTTCTCATGTTCGTTCAGGAAAGACTCAATGACGTTACCGTGTAAATGCTTTTTCCAAATAGTACGATTATCACTATTTAAAGTGTCCATGAGTAAGAAGTCGAGATCTGAGAACGCTGTCACTGGAGAAGAACTAAATTTTTCGAGCCCTAAACGTCGTGCTGTAGTACTAAAAGTACCAAATGGAGACATAATATGAATCCGATGAAGATAACTTCTCAGATGTTCGTTGGGAAGCAAGTTTAAGATGTTATTCATACTTGCGAGCCTGTGCTAAAAGAGATTCAGGAGTGAGCTTCTCAAGCATTTCTTGATCTTTTTCAGATAGGTTTACGGCAGAGCGAGAGCTTTTAGTGGGCTGCTTCTTGAGTTGGTCACTGCCAAAATTTGAATCGCCGTAGGGAGAAAAATCCTCTTGAATCGAGTGAAGTTGAGACAAAGGAATACAATCTTCATATTTATGGAACTGACCACGTTTTAGAGCCGTCAGTGCTCCTGAAACCAGGATAAACTGTTCTTTAAATACATGGTTTAATGCAGCCATGCTCAGATCTTGATTGCTTGGAGTTAGATAGGTCAGATAAGACAACGTGGCCTTTATTAAACTACTTGCTATGGCAGGTATTCCTGCTGACAGGTAGTGTATATGACGCGTTAGAGTATCGATGTCAGTTGTCTGATTCTTAAGTAATTGTGTAGAACACATTTGCTTAATGAAGCGTTTCCAAAAAGAACTTTCAACATCACATTGTTCTAAGATAAGCGAACCTGTTTTTCCAATACGCCTAGCGGAGGTCATCTCTTTGGAAAATAGATTGAGTGTTGATAATGTCCCGACCAATAGGAGCGGTACACCAACCTTGTTAAACAACTCTTCAACGAACTTTAGTGTGGCATTTTCGTTGTTACCGACTTTTTCGTACTGTCGAGTCTCTGATAGGTTTTGAGCTTCATCTAGAGCAATAAGCCCAACTCCATGAATGAGTAAAGCTTTACGAACAGCAATCATTAGCGCCGTGACTGAACTTTTTTGATGTGATTCGTAATAATTCTCTCCCGTTACACTATCAATAGACTCAAGGATTCTCCATAGCAATGCCCGTTGGCCTCTCGCTGTTGGGATATCCACCTTAAGCCAGGCAATCTGTTCGTAGATGAATCTTTTCCCTTGATACTCTTGATGAGAAATGATTTGAGGAATGGCTGACAAGATGCTTTCAACCATCGCAGACTTGCCGCGACCTGATAGACCCGCAACCAAAAAGCTCTGCTGATTTGCTGTTTGCTTTAGAGTGCGTTCTTGCCCTTCAGGTATTTCAATAGAGTTGGCAAATTGCAATTGTTTAATATCGCCATACACCAAAGGATTGCGGTAGATATAGCCTCGCTCAATCATGCGAAATACTGTGTCATAAAGGCGAGGGGCTTCATCCTGAACAACATAGCACTCAGATAGGTTATCAATGAATGTTCTGGTGTAGTAGCCATGATGCTCAGTAGGGAGTGAACTCACATCAATCAACATGTCAGGAGATAATGTTGTTGTCTGTATAAATTGTTTAGGTAGCAATGGCATTCCAAGCGCTTCAATCAGAGGATTTCTTGCCATCTGAGAGTTAGGGTGAGGTGTATAATTAGCTATCATCTTGTTCATCATCAAAGTCAAAAAAATCAGGTGTTTCCAAGTGTTGGGTTTTCTTTTTAGCGGTCGAACTATCGATCTCTTCGTAACTTAACGTTGCTGCTATTTGTTCAGATTGTTTGTTGCGTTCAATAGAAGAAACAATATTCTTTCGTTTTTTAATGCCAGTCTCGATAGACTTTGCTGACGATGTTTTTAGGAATCTAGCGTCAGCTTTTGCTTGTTTATCGATTTCATCCAGTTTGTTTAAGAACTCAATTTTGTTAGCGAATGAATGCTCTTCATGAAGGCTTTGTTTTTGTTTGGTTAATTCGATTTCATGCAGAGTCGATTGCCAAATCTGATTACGATACGCTTCAGAGCGGTCAGTGAGTTCTAGAGTAATTAGTTCGTTAGATTCAAGGTCTTTACACCAAATTAAGTTCGTTGAATTTTGGTCGTATCGAACCTCTACTGTGTATCGACCAAAATTACGAGCTTTGTCTAACCACTGTTTCTGAATGATTTTGTTAGAGCTGTAATACAGCCCCTTAAAGTAAACACCCTCCATTCTCACAGTCGCCTTGTCAGCAGGTAGTAATGCGAAACGAAGTTGCTCCTCAGGTATCTGATCTGGCGGGATCATCATTTCTTCTAGCCCATAGAGATATAAGTCTCTAGGAGAGAAACCAACATCATCTCGAGACATCTCAAAGTTATGGTTGTTCTTTCTCAGACGGTTATTGTTGGTATAAATGATTGTCCTTATGAGCTTTTCCATGAACGCTTCGAAGGACATCGACGCTTTTCTAGAAGCGTGTTGTTCCTCCTTGCAGGGCACTTTCATAACTTGACCAGGCACAAATCGAACAGCATTTTGATGAAAGATATCAAACGCTTTCTCGACAGTCCCTTTACAATCCCCGCGATGATACGGAGCGAAGCTGGCGATTGATAAGCCAATTTCCCCTTTGAGCATGCTTTCAATATTACGGTCTGTATACTCGGAGCCTCGATCCATGACTAACTGAGAGCAGACATGGTGACACGGCCATTCATTTTCAGTAATTTCAACGCCATAACGATTAGCAAACTGGACTTTGTTGGTAAACGCGTTGAAAAGGGCTTGTGATGCCCCTGTCCAATCAGGGCCGTGAAAACAAGCATGAGTGCCAACAAACATGCCAGACCACGTATCCACAACTAGATAGATCACAGGGCGTCCCGTCGCTAACTGATTGGTTTTGTCATAGGGGTAACGGATGTATTGATCAACAACTGTTGCATCTATTTCGTAACGGCTCGTAGGCCCACGGACGCCTTGTCGAGCAAGACCTGATCGGCCTCGATGGTCTTTTTGGTAGTTGACTGTACCGACAGACTTCCGAATCAATTCAAGTTGATCAACGTTTTGCTTAAAATGGTAGTTAAAGGTGTTTCGTGAAATGAGCTTGGCTCTTGGAACGGGTAAAGCTATTTCATGTGCTCCCTCAACCATTGGTCTAACCCGTGCATACATGAACTTGCGTGTAAACTGATCGTAAAGGTCACTCAACCTGACTTTTCCGCCGTTTGGAATGGTTTTAGCAAATCGTCGAATATTTTTAATATCTTGTTGAGTTACTCCACGATAAGGCGTTCCATACCTGGTTTTGGGGCCACTTTTGCCTAACTCAGGGGCTTGGTCAAATGATGGTGATTCAGGTAAAGACTGATTCGTTCCACAGTTTCTCCATAGAGGGAGTAGAGCATTGATATGAGAACCGTAATACCAATAACGATTTAAAATCTTTGCTACATAACTACGACTGCGCCCCGATTTTTTTATCAAACGATCTAGGATTGAACTGCTATCGATAAATAGATAGTTGTAACGTAGTTCGTCGTTATCGACTAGCGGGGCAATGATGTGGAAGCTCTTGTCTCTACGTTGTAACCATTTACTGCGCTTTATGTCTTTCAGTAACTCTTCGTCTGACATGTATAGGTAAGGGCTAAAGGAATGCTTTAGCACTTTCCATTTGCCTAGCTTTATTTGACTCAACGTATCACTCAGCGAAAGCGTATGAGGCCTTTTTGGGCGCTCAATATTGAGTTGAGTGACAGCAATCATGTCGAGGTTTTGGCACATATCTACGATGAGATATTCAAGCCCCTTTTTGCCATCGACTAATTTTTGATTAATTCTCATCGTGCTTCGAAATCATGATTACAGGACGAAAAACTTCTATGCGTTCGTTCAGATCTACATTTAATTGGTTTGAATAGACCAAGTGTTGAAAGATCTCTAGAGCGGCAAGTTCAGAAACATCGTGGATTGACGCGGAGTAACTTAGACATTGCTTGAGAGTAAATTCAGGGTTGCTTAATAAGCAATTGCTGAGGGTTTCTAGCATTCCTTGGCATAGATGACCGTCAATTTGACTCTTCCTGACGTGGTGATATGTCTCTCTAAGCCATTGAAGGTTATATGTTTTATTAGGGTTTAAATCTTCTTCTGTCACCTGAATTAGGTGATGGTTGTGACGACCCCAATACATTTGCTCTATCCTGAACTTCTGCTTGGTTCGCTTTACTTTTTGCGGAGACTCGAACTCAGTACTCAAAGCTGAACTTGGCTTGTAATTGTATGGCTTAATATAAAGTTGTCCGCTTGTAACATCGTGAATTGTGGCAACAAAATCTGTGGTCATCGTTGCAGCAGGGATTTCTCTGCCATCTCGTTCTTTGTATTTCCCTGGGTGACGATAGTTCAGCTTTTCAGCGCATGAAAGTGTCTCATTGATCGGTAGTGGATACTGTTCTTGTATGTCTAACACATCAGGATCATGCTCTAGATGAAGGAATAGCGCGAGCTCGCCCAAACTAAATAGGTGATGACAACGATTAGTCTTATGGCTGAATAAAATATGCGATAAACCAACACTGTTAGATCTTCTAACTGTAATAAAAGGCTCATAGGTTTCATTTTTAATTTTACCTAAGTGTTTTCTTAATTTATTTAGTTCGCGTCTTGTGATGCTTGGTTGTGAGACTATCTTCATAATATTAATCCTTAGTGACTAATATATAATTAGCAGTTCATGACTAGGTTGTCCAACTTATTTTTAATTTAAGTTGTTGTTATAAAAGGATTTATTATAACTTAAATAAATCGAAACTAAGGTGGGGTATAAAAGAAAATCCTTCATGTTCAATATGATAATCGAGATTGCTCAAAATAATTACATATTTTCTAATGACTTTAATATTATCATCTAAATAATTAATATGGTTTTTAATGTTTATATTTATCAGTGGCTTAATCTATAATTTGTGAGTTATTCGTATTTTTTGATTTTATTTTTAATTTTGCGCCGAAATAAATGTTTTTGTGAGTGTATTTGCACATTATTTTCGGAGTTAGCTATCTATTTTAAATCGACTACTCTTAGAAATATGTGATCGTTAGTTAAGCCTCGTTATGGTTAGTGCAGAAAGATTTATCAATATGGCATGGGAATTAGAGCTTACCATCTGCTCACTAATAACTGAGCGCACGCCAGCGGGCTATCTGGATATGTGTAGAGACCAAGCGAAGCTTAGAGGCATCGATGTCTTTAGCTTGAACTTTAATGACTATGAATCCCCCCTAGCTGCTTTCGCAGCAGAAGAGAATCGAGAACTGGTTGTTACTTTGGAACAATGTAGACGCAAGACACTTGTCATCTTTGAGAGAGCTGACGCGTTGGCACCTTTAGAGTGTGATCAGACGTTTTGGCTAAGGTCTTTACTGGTTAATAACGATGCAAGTGAGCTTGTTGTCCTTTTTGTTTTAACAGCTGAGGAGGAGGCAAGTTTGTTTCAGGACTGTAAAGGTGCGTTTTATCGAGATTGTGTTGATTTAAACTAGAAGCCAGATAATTTCAGGTCTTATATGATACATAGATCAATAACTTACATTTAACCAGATATTAAAATGATTGCTTATTTACTATCTGATGAGTAACTCATGAAAATTAGCTTTGTAGACATTCAAAACTTCCGAAAGTTGAAGTGCTGTCGCGTGGAGTTTGCGAAGGAGCAGACGCTTTTAGTTGGGGCAAATAATAGCGGAAAGACTTCAGCAACAGATGCGTTGATTTGTTTTCTCGATAAAGGCAAAAAGATAACCTCAACCGATTTTACATTATGTAATTGGATAGCTTTGAATGAGTTTGCTGAATTTTGGATGAAACAAGGGGCAACTATAGCAGAGCTGCCAGAATGGCAACCTTATTGTCCTTCGTTAGATGTTTGGATAGATGCAGATGTTAAAGAAGTTCAAAGAGTTTCTCATCTTATACCTACTTTAAAGTGGAATGGAGAACCTTTAGGTGTTCGCTTGATATATCAGCCCAAAGACTTAGATAGATTACGAGAAAACTATGTTCGTGAAAGGGATGCTGTAGTTAAGGTAAATAAAGATAAGCAACTATCACTTTGGCCTAGAGACTTTAAAGACTACCTTAAAGAAAAGTTACATGTTGAATTTGAAATCAAAGCGTATTTACTAGACCCCTCCAAGAAAGATGAAACTCAAACGCTATCAAATGATTCTATATGTTTTGATGCTGATCCATTTAAGGGTATTTTTCGAGTCGATACGATTGAAGCGCAAAGAGGCTTTTCTGACCCCCACTCAGATTTAGGAAAGCCAGCTAGCAGCTTATCTTCTCAACTAAACGAGTACTACAAGCGTCATTTAAATCCATCTGATATGCCTGAGGCTGAAGATTTAGATGCGTTAGAGGCAGTTGAAAAGGCTCAAATCGAGTTTGATTCTCGTTTGGATAAAGCCTTTGAAAAAACTCTTGGCGAGATAAAGGAACTAGGATATCCAGGGTTTACCGATCCTGATATTAGGCTATCGAGCAGGTTGAACCCGATCGATACTTTAGAGCATGATGCTGCTGTAATCTTTGATGTTAGAAAACAGAATTTCGGTGACAATACATTTTCTCTTCCTGAGCAATACAATGGATTGGGTTATAAAAACTTGATCCATATAATTTTTCAGTTGATTACTTTCCGAGATCGTTGGTTGAAGGTTGGAAAAATAGGGAAAAAGCGCTCGGAAGAAGATACGGCGATTGAACCTATTCATCTAGTTTTGGTTGAAGAACCAGAAGCTCACCTCCATGCTCAAGTACAACAGGTTTTTGTTCGTAAAGCCTATAAGGTACTCAGAGAGTATGGAGCAGTTGAAGCTAACCTGACGACCCAAATGGTTATTAGTACCCACTCTAGTTACGTTGCTTATGAAGCAGGCTTTGAATCCCTTCGTTATTTCAAAAGAAAACCTGCTTCTAAAGAACAACCTACTCCTCAGGCTGAAGTGGTTAATCTTGCGACAGTTTTCCCCTCCGAGAAGAAAAATGAAACTGATGTATCGTCCACGAGTAAGTTTGTTTCAAGGTATCTAAAGACAACTCATTGCGACTTGTTCTTTGCTAATGGGGTGATTTTGGTCGAGGGGGCAGCAGAACGGATGCTTCTACCACATTTCATTTCCAATCATCATCAGGATTTGAGACGAAGCTATATTTCAATATTGGAAATTGGTGGTGCACATGCACAAAGATTACGTCCTCTAATTGAACTACTAGGTTTACCAACATTAGTCATTACCGATACTGATGCGTGCGACTCTCTAGGGAAAAAAGCACTCCCGAAAAGAGGGGCTTCTTTAGAGTCTGGTAGTGAAACACTAAAAAGTTGGTTTGATTTTAGTAATTTGACTTTGGACGACCTGCTTGACCTACCGCCTGAGCGAAAAGTTAAAAGTAACGTTCGTGTATCTTTCCAATATGGTATTCAGACTAAACTTACGCCGAAAGCGAGAACGACGAAAGAAGTTATTCCTTACACGTTCGAAGATGCAGTGGCTTTGACGAACTTCGAGCTATTTAAGAAGCTAAGTAACTCAACTGGAATGGTAAAGAAAATGCATTTAGCTACAAAAATGACAACACTAAATGCTTGTTGCAATGCAATGTATAAAGCTCTCGATGGAGAGAAAGCAAAAATGGCTTTAGATCTATTATTTGATGTTGAGCCTAACGAGCTTCTTGTCCCAGAGTACATAAGCGAGGGGCTGGTTTGGCTAGAGGGTGAGCTAGAGACGATGAGTCTAGAATATACATGGGCACCAGAAAATAAAGCCTCTGAAATTATGGAGGAAATGATTGATGAGTAAGCCTAACAGCCTAATTGGGGTCGATCAGGAAATCTACGGATACCTAAACCTTGATAATCCCAAGAGCTTTCTATTATTTGCTGGTGCTGGTTCAGGTAAAACTAGGTCTCTAGTAAATGTATTACAAGAAATACGAGAGAAGAACTTAGATCGCCTTATCCAAAATGGCCAACGGGTCGGGGTCATAACATATACCAATGCTGCGTGTAACGAAATTCAACGGCGCTTGTCTTATGACCCATTGTTTCATGTATCCACAATCCATAGCTTTGTCTGGGAGATGATTAAGCCGTTTACCGAAGATATCAAAAGATGGCTTAAGAATAAACTTAGTTCTGATATCGAGGATCTTGACTTGAGAATCTCAAAAGCTAGAGACATCAATGGTAAGACAGCTCAGCAAAATATTAGAAAAAGAGAGTCTAAAGCTACGAGATTAGACGACTTACGATTAGTAAAAAAATTTTCGTATTCGCCTACTAGTAATAGGATCGAAAGAGGTACGGTTTCTCATGAAGAAGTTATACAGATCACTGCAACGCTATTGAATGAGAGCTCGTTACTTCAAAACATACTTACGAATAGGTATCCCATACTTTTAATAGATGAAAGTCAGGACACAAGAAAAGAGCTTATGGAGGCTTTCATTCAAACTCAAAGTTTGAATTGTTCGAAGTTTTCTCTTGGGTTATTTGGAGATCTCATGCAAAGGATTTATGGAGGAGGGAAACATGATCTTGAGTCCTCATTGCCTGACGATTGGAAGACCCCTTCGAAAACGATAAATTACCGCTGCCCGCAGCGAGTAATAGAGTTAATTAATAGCATTCGCGAAGAGGATGACAAGAAAAAGCAGGAGCCAAAAGTTGGAGCGTCGCTTGGAGTTGTTAGGTTGTTTATTGTTGATTCTGATATAGCGCGTAAGCGAGATGTAGAAGCTTCAATTAGAGCTAAGATGTCAGTTATCTCAGATGATTCTTTGTGGCTTGAACCAAATCAAATAAAAGCTCTTACTTTGGAACATGCAATGGCAGCTATCAGGGGGAACTTCGATAAATTTTATTTCCCACTTGCTACAGTTGACGGTCTCAGAGACTCCTTACTTAACGGAACAAATACTTCTTTAAGGTTTTTATGTAATAGCTTGTTGCCTCTTGTTAACGCAATTCGAATTCGAGATGAGTTTGGCATTGCAAGTATCATCAAAAAGCACTCTGGAGTTATTAGCTCCAATAACCTAGATTTTTGCCTAGATCCAATATTGACTCTCAAAAATACAGATAAGTCAGTTGAGAAAGTAAGAGTCATAGTCTCGGAACTTAATCCTCCTTTGGTACAGGTTTTACGTTTGATAAAAGAATGTAAGCTACTTTATATTCCTGATGAACTTAATGTTCTTCTTGTAGGTTTATCTGACGAGACAAATGATGGGGAAGATGAGAATTTAAGTAAACGGTCAATTGCATGGAATCAGGCTCTTTTAGCTCCTATCAGCCACTTGGAAAACTACGCCCTTTATATTAACGAAGATTTAGGGTATGGAACACATCAAGGGGTTAAAGGGTTAGAGTTTGAGCGTGTTATGGCAATCATGGACGATAGTAGTGCAAATGGGTTTTTGTTCCGCTATGAAAAACTTTTTGGTGCTCAAGAGTTGTCCCAGACGGATATACGAAATCAATCAGAAGGTAAAGACTCTGTTCTATCAAGAACTAGAAGGCTGTTTTACGTGATATGTAGTAGGGCAGAAAAGAGTTTAGCTGTCGTTGCATACACAAAAGATCCCGAGGCTGTAAAGAGGAAGAGTTTAGAGTCTGGTTGGTTTACTAAAGATGAAATTGAAATGATGTAGCGTGGTTCTACCTGCTAGTTATTAGATGACGGTGATTTCTAGGTTATAGTGATGTGCAAAAGGCGAACCAAACGGTTCGCCTTTTTTATTCGAGTTAGTTTCCAACTTAGTTATCGATTTCCAACTCGGTTATCACAGTTTTCAACTTAGTTATCTGTGATCAGCTACGAATTAGTCTTCGTAGTTGTCGATGCTTGGGCAAGAACAGATTAGGTTACGGTCGCCGTATACGTTATCTACACGGTTAACAGTAGGCCAGTACTTCGAGTTCTTGGTTGCTTTCGATGGGAAGCAAGCCAGTTCGCGAGAGTAAGGGCGATCCCATTCTGCGCCTGAAAGGTCAACTTGTGTGTGCGGTGCGTTCACTAGAGGGTTGTTGTCTAGTGGCCATTCACCCGCTTTCACTGCTGCCATTTCGTGACGGATTGCGATCATCGCTTCACAGAAACGGTCTAGCTCTTCTAAATCTTCAGATTCAGTTGGCTCTACCATTAGTGTGCCAGCTACAGGGAAAGACATAGTAGGCGCGTGGAAACCGAAGTCCATTAAACGCTTAGCAATATCTTCTTCGCTGATACCTGTATCTTCCTTAAGTGGACGAATATCGATAATACATTCGTGCGCTACGCGGCCGTTAGTGCCACGGTAAAGAACAGGGTAGTGAGGACGTAGTTTTTCCATCACGTAGTTCGCGTTCAGAATCGCTACTTTCGTTGCGTCTGTTAGGCCAGGTTCGCCCATCATTGCGATGTAAGCCCAAGAGATAGGTAAGATTGAAGCACTACCTAAATCTGCCGCTGATACCGCGTAGTCAGAACCTTGTACACCGTTTTCGATGTGACCTGGTAGGAAAGGTGCTAGGTGCGATTTAACGCCGATAGGACCCATACCCGGACCGCCACCACCGTGTGGGATACAGAATGTTTTGTGTAGGTTCAAGTGAGATACGTCTGAACCGATGAAGCCAGGTGAAGTTAGACCTACTTGAGCGTTCATGTTCGCGCCGTCTAGGTAAACCTGACCGCCCGCTGCGTGTACTTGTTCACACACTTCTTTCACTTGCTCTTCGTATACGCCGTGCGTAGAAGGGTAAGTGATCATGATGCTTGATAGGTTGTCTTTGTGCTTCTCGATTTTCGCTGCTAGGTCTGCCATGTCGATGTTGCCATCTTCATCACACTTAACAACCACTACTTTCATTGAAACCATAGATGCTGTTGCAGGGTTAGTACCGTGCGCAGAGCTTGGAATCAGACAAACATTACGGTGAGCTTCACCGCGGCTTGCGTGGTAGCGTTGAATCGCGATTAGACCTGCGTATTCGCCAGATGCACCAGAGTTAGGCTGTAGTGAGAAATCGTCGTAACCGGTAATTTCACATAGCTTCTCTTTAAGATCTTTCGCTAGCGCTGTGTAGCCCGCTGCTTGCTCTAGAGGTGCGAATGGGTGAATTGAACCAAACTCAGGCCATGTTACTGGAATCATCTCAGCAGCAGCGTTCAGCTTCATCGTACAGCTGCCCAGTGGGATCATGCCGTGCGTTAGTGAGAAGTCTTTGTTCTCAAGCTGTTTTAGGTAACGCATCATTTGCGTTTCGCTGTGGTGCGTGTTGAATACTGGGTGAGTTAGGAACTCTGATTCACGACGGCAGTTTTCTGGAATTGCTGCAAACTCATTTGATGCAATGTCAGAAGATAGTGCTTGAACGTCTTCTTTCACGTCGAAGATTGCGAATAGTGCATTCACGTCGTCGATCGTTGTTGTTTCGTCTAAGCTGATACCGATTTTACCCTTAAGAAGGCGAAGGTTGATGTCTGCTGCTTGCGCTTTCGCGTACAGTGCATTTGTCTTCTCTTCAGAGTTGATCGTGATGGTATCAAAGAAGCTGTTGTTCGTTAGTTCGTAACCCGATTTAGTCAGGCCAGCCGCTAGGATAGCTGTCATGTGGTGTGTACGACGAGCAATAGTACGTAGGCCTTCTGCACCGTGGTAAACCGCGTAGAAAGACGCCATGTTTGCTAAAAGTGCTTGAGCTGTACAGATGTTCGATGTCGCTTTCTCGCGGCGGATGTGTTGCTCACGAGTTTGCATTGCCATACGTAGCGCTTGGTTACCGTGAGTATCGATAGATACACCGATTACACGACCTGGCATTGTACGCTTATGTTTTTCACGAGTACCCATGAATGCAGCGTGTGGACCACCGTAACCCATAGGAACGCCGAAACGTTGCGCTGAACCGATGACTACGTCTGCGCCCATTTCGCCCGCAGGCTTAAGTAGAGCGGAAGCAAGTAGGTCAGTAGCCACTGTAACCAGTGTTTTGTTAGCTTGAGCTTTCGCAATGATGTCTGTTAGGTCACGAACTTCACCCGTTGTACTTGGGTATTGAAGAAGCGCACCAAATACGTCTTGCTCTGGAAGTGTTTCAAGAGCACCAACCATTACTTCAAAACCGATGTACTCAGCACGAGTTTTAACAACTTCTAGTGTTTGAGGATGAACATCGTCGGCAACGAAGAATACTTTGCTCTTGCTTTTACCAGCACGCTTACACAGTGTCATGGCTTCGCCAGCCGCTGTCGCTTCATCAAGAAGAGACGCGTTCGCGATTTCCATACCAGTTAAGTCCATTACCATTTGTTGGTAATTCAGTAGAGCTTCAAGACGACCTTGAGAAATCTCTGGTTGGTATGGGGTGTAAGCTGTGTACCAGCCTGGATTCTCTAAAACGTTACGTAGAATAACGTTTGGAGTGAATGTGTTGTAGTAGCCTTGGCCAATGAAAGTACGTTTCACTTGGTTTAGGTTAGCGATCTCTTTAAGAGAGGTCAGCATGTCCATTTCGCTCAGTGGCGCAGCAAGTGTCATTGGTTTTTCAAGACGGATTTGTGCAGGAACCGTTTCGTCGATCAGTTCGTCTAGGCTAGTCGCGTTGATCGCTTCAAGCATTTTTTGCTGGTCTGCTTTATTAGGGCCGTTATGACGAGCAACAAACTCGTTTTGCGTACCCAAGTCTTTCAGTAATTGGCTTTGAAGTAATTCAGTCATGATATGTTCTACTTTCTCTCTGGAGCCGTGAGCTAGCCCCTAAAATTAAGCTGCTCCAAAGAGCAGCTTTATCGTAATGAGGTTACCTATTAGTCTTCTTCTACAGAGCTTAGGTATTCTTCCGCATCTTTAAGGTTGTTTAGTTCAGACGCATCAGACATCTTCACTTTAACAATCCAACCACCTTCATAAGGTTCTTCGTTGATTAGCTCTGGGCTATCTTCTAATTCTTCGTTGATTTCTACAATTTCGCCAGAGATTGGTGCGTAGATATCAGAAGCTGCTTTCACTGATTCAACCAGAGAGAAGCTTTCGCCAGCTTCAATTTCGTCTTCAGTGTCTGGCAGGTCAACAAACACAACGTCACCTAGTAGCTCTTGAGCGTGCTCAGAAATACCAATAGTTACAGTACCGTCACCGTTGTCTTTTACCCACTCGTGGCTGTCTGCAAACTTTAGTGTATTGTCCATTGCTTATTCTCCAAAAATTTATGAGGTTTTAATTTAAATCTTAAAATTGGTTTAACGGTAAAGAGGGAAGCGCTTGCAAAGCTCTTTAACTTGCTTGCGAACACGTTGCTCAACTTCAGCATTGCCTTCAGGGCTTTCAACTAAGCCATCAAGTACATCGCCGATCCATTCACCGATAAGTTTGAATTCTTCAGTGCCAAAACCACGACTGGTTCCAGCTGGCGTGCCTAAACGGATACCAGAAGTAATCATAGGCTTCTCTGTATCGAATGGTATGCCATTTTTGTTACATGTGATCCCTGCACGCTCTAATGCTTCTTCAGTTACGTTACCTTTCAAGCCTTTAGGGCGAAGGTCAACCAACATTAGATGTGTGTCTGTACCGCCAGTCACAATGTCACAACCGCGAGTTTGCAACACTTCAGCAAGAACTTTTGCGTTGTCGATCACTGAATCAATATAAGTATTAAATTCAGGGCCAAGTGCTTCGCCAAACGCCACTGCTTTAGCCGCGATAACGTGCATTAGTGGGCCGCCTTGAAGGCCAGGGAACACTGCAGAGTTGATCTTTTTGTTGATGTCTTCGTGGTTCGTAAGAATCATGCCGCCGCGTGGGCCACGAAGTGTTTTGTGCGTTGTTGTGGTAACAACGTGTGCGTGTGGTAGTGGGCTAGGGTGAGCACCTGTCGCGATAAGACCCGCGATGTGTGCCATATCGACCATTAGGATAGCGCCAACTTCGTCAGCAATTTCGCGGAACTTAGCGAAATCAATAACGCGTGGGATAGCACTACCACCTGCAATAATCATTTTAGGTTGGCTTTCGACAGCTAAAGCGCGAACTGCTTCGTAATCGATTTCAAGTGTGTCACGGTCTACGCCATATTGAACTGCGTTGAACCACTTACCAGACATTGCAGGACGTGCACCGTGTGTGAGGTGACCACCAGCATCTAAAGACATACCAAGGATTGTATCGCCGGGTTGAAGTAGGGCAAGTTTTACTGCACCGTTTGCTTGAGCGCCAGAGTGAGGCTGCACGTTTACGTATTCACATTTAAACAGCTGTTTAGCACGTTCAATTGCGATAGCTTCAACGGTATCTACGTGCTCACAACCACCGTAGTAGCGACGGCCTGGGTAGCCTTCTGCGTATTTGTTGGTTAGGCAAGTGCCTTGAGCTTGCATTACTGCTTTAGAAACGATGTTCTCAGAAGCAATAAGTTCGATTTGTTCGTTTTGACGAGTGTTCTCTGCTTGGATTCCAGCAAATACGGCGTCGTCAGTACCTGATAGGTTCGTAGAGAAAAAACTGTCTAAGCTGTGGTTTTGGTAAGCGTTCATTGTCGAGACCTTTCATTAAGCTAATGGTGATTGTTTTTATAGTCCATTAGGTCTTACGTTGATTTCTGCATCGGTATCGTTTGCGCTATATAGGTACAGACATACGTTGATTGCGTATTAAATATACTCTTACAGCGTTTCAGCGATCGTTGTAGGGTCAATGCAGCACGAATTGGTTCCCAAAAAATCGGGTAAAAAACAGCTCTTACAAATGTTAAATCTATCATTTGCGACAAGCCGAAGTAGCATCTCTTCATCTAACAAGTCGATAACATAGCTCCGTTAAAATCAATTTTCAACAAAAATTTCCAATAGGAAACAGATTTTCTTGTTTTGCTACGGGGAGCACGCTTTATTTCTCTGTGTGCTCTTTAATCAACAAAGCGCTTTATGCAACAATGAAATTAATAGACAGGAAGTAAAAAATTAGTGAGGGACCTATGTCAGAAGACATTTATGATGAGTACCCATCTCTAACGTTGGCGAAGGAAACGTTAGACCAGAATATTGAACCACTTAGGCTTGGCCAGCGCATTAAAGACATTCGCGGTAAGCTAGGGATCACGCTAGAAGAGGCAAGCCAAAGAACAGGCTTGGCGCGTTCTACGCTCAGTAAAATAGAGAACGAACAGATCTCTCCGACCTTTCAAGCGATGCAGAAATTGGCTATGGGGTTGCAGATAGATATGCCGCAACTCTTTGAGCCACCAAGAAAAAAAGTCGCTACAGGACGTCGTGATTTAACCAAAGTAGGCCAAGGTAAACCACACCCAACACCCACTTATGAACACGAATTGCTTGCCACAGAGCTCTCTAATAAGAAGATGATGCCGTTTAAGAGTCGGGTGAGAGCTCGTACTTTTGAAGAGTATAACGATTGGGTGCGCCACGATGGTGAAGAGTTCTTAATGATCATCTCGGGTGATGTGATGTTCTACTCAGAATTCTACGAACCCGTGCCAATGAGTGAAGGCGATAGCATGTATTACGATGCGAATATGGGTCATATGCTGATTTCAACTAGTGCTGAAGATGCGCTCATTCTGTGGGTGACTGCAAAATAACTGTAGGTCACTGCAAAGTAAGCTAACAAGTTTTGAATTTCTTATAGTGGATGCAAACGTTTGCTTTTGTTTTGAACGTTAGCTAATAGACGCGATATTGATGCGAAAATCATCAATATCGCGTTTTTGTATGTACCGAACAATTGTTTTTAAATTGTTAAATGTCACATTTTGAGCTGTTTGACTATTGTTAAGGGTGTAAAACTGACGCAGGCTTGTTTATTATAGTGAACATGGTTTACTCATGCTGATTGAAGTTTACTGAAGTGAATTCTTAGAAAGTGAGTTGTATGGGTTTTGTACAGTTATTCATAATTTATAGAGCCAACGATATAAGCCTATATAAAGGACATCACTTTTTACTATCTACTGTTTCTAACGTTAACCAGTATCGTTAGAGGCGACTCTAAATAGAGATATAAGCGGCAGACTCGATTTTGGACAGCCTGCAACGCTTCATGGAGAATAAAATGACTCAAGAACACGCTAATCAAGACCTACTAACAACACCACTGCATGCGCTTCACGTTGAAGAGGGTGCAAAGATGGTTCCTTTCGCTGGCTACGATATGCCCGTCCAGTACCCACTTGGTGTAAAGAAAGAGCATTTACATACTCGTGATGCTGCTGGTCTTTTTGATGTTTCTCACATGGGGCAACTTCGTCTACATGGTGTAAACGCAGCTGCTGTCTTAGAATCGTTGGTTCCTGTAGATATTATCGACCTTCCTTCTGGTAAACAGCGTTATGCGTTCTTTACTAACGATCAGGGCGGCATTATGGATGACCTGATGGTTGCTAATTTAGGCGACCACCTATTTGTTGTTGTGAATGCAGCTTGTAAGACACAAGATATCGACCATCTAACGGCGCACCTTCCAGCTGACGTCGAAATGGAAGTGATTGATGACCGCGCTCTATTAGCCCTTCAAGGCCCTAAAGCGTCTGAAGTTCTTGCTCGTTTCCAACCTAGCGTTGCAGACATGTTGTTCATGGACGTTCAAAAAGTCGATATCGATGGCGTTGAATGCATCGTGAGCCGCAGTGGTTACACGGGGGAAGATGGCTACGAGATCTCTGTTCCTAACGATCACGCTGAAGCACTGGCACGCAAGCTAACATCAGAAGCGGAAGTTGAGTGGATTGGCCTTGGTGCTCGTGACTCACTTCGTCTTGAGTGTGGTCTATGTCTATATGGTCACGATCTAGATACAACGACAACGCCAGTAGAAGCCAGCCTTCTATGGGGCATTCAAAAAGTGCGTCGTACAGACGGTGAACGTGCAGGCGGTTTCCCTGGCGCTGATATCATCCTTGAGCAAATCGCAACCAAAGATGTTCAACGTAAGCGTGTTGGTCTTGTTGGTCAAACTAAAGCGCCAGTACGTGAAGGCGCTGAGCTGTTCGATGCTGAAGACAACAAGATTGGTGTTGTAACAAGCGGTACAGCGGGGCCTAATGCAGGCAAACCTGTTTCTATGGCATATGTACGCACTGATCTAGCAGTAATTGGCACTGAAGTATTCGCTGAAGTTCGTGGTAAGAAGCTACCAATGACAGTAGAAAAAATGCCATTCGTACCTCAACGTTACTACCGTGGCTAATCTATTTTAAGAGAAACTATTGAGCTAAGCTAAGCTAAGCAAAGCAAAGCCTACTGTTTGCTTCTCTGTGTAGAGAAGTTCAACGGTAGGCTTTTTTGTTTAAGCCTGTCTCCCTTTTTATGAACGTATCTATTTTTATAAACGTATCTAATTTTAAGAGCGTATAACTTTCTATATCGCTACAAGCCCAGATACCTGAAAGTTCGTTTTTTAAAACGAGACATATGGCTATATCATTAAAATTGCTTACTATAATATTAGTGGTACGTGTTATGGTGACGATTCATCATTTTTGTAAATAAGTAGTAGGGGTTACAAGGAGTTATCTATGAATGTTAACCATACAATGAGTCCGGTTCGTAAAGCCGTTTTAGGGCTGTTAGCTCCATTGATTTACACATCAAGTGTTATGGCGACGGAAAACTCGGTCGAAAGTGCTCCTAATGTCGGTGTTTCACCTTATATTATCAATGGTAGCCCCACAACAGATGCAGAACTAACTAATACTTATCCAACGTTTACTAGCCTGTACTTTCATGATGGTTCAAAATTTTCTAACTACTGTGGTGGAACCATTATAGATGCACAATTCGTGCTTACCGCTGCCCATTGTGTGTATGAAAGTTACGCGTGGATGCTTAATACTTGGGTTGTTCCAGGAATGGCAGATCAAACAAAATATAACAACGGTGGATACCAATCAGCACGAGTCGAAAAGATATATTATCCAAGTGACTATAGTAATAATCTTGATCCCATCAACGGGAAAGTATTACCAAACGATATTGCTATCTTGAAACTCAAAACAGCCTTAAATGTACGAGACTACTCTTCTTCAATTAACTCTACATTCGACAATGTCTATGCATTGAATCGTGGTCAAGATACGTTTAAGGCAGTTGGCCGAGGCTTGACGAGTCATATAACTGATGACCAAGGCAAAACTGTTTCTAGAACTGCTACCAATGTAGTAAATCAAGCGAATTTAACCTTCGATGCTACAAATAGCTGTAATTCAACAGACAAACAGCTTTGTTTTGATGGAGCGCAGTTCAATGGATACAAAAACTCGACCTGTAATGGTGATTCAGGCGGTCCTGTCTATTGGTGGGATGGGGTTAGCTATCAGCAAATAGGCATTACGAGTTACGGGCCAGCTACATGTGGAAGCCTTACTGAAAAATACACGTCTGTTTTTACGGAAGTTTATGATTATGCAGGATGGATAGATCGAGTTGTTTCAGGCACTGAAAACGCAACTTTTGAAGTTAGAAGTACACCGAGTTCTCGTGTTCTCGTACGAGTGAGCGATGGTGAAACCGTTGATTCATCTTCTGCTTTGTTAAATGAAACGTCAATGCCGAAGATAAGCCTATCGGGCGGGTCTAATTCAGGCACCAACTCAGGCTCTAGTAGCGGCGGTTCTTTGGGGTTCTTGTCGATATTCGCGCTTGGTTTACTTATTTTAAGAAGACAATCTATTTAAAGTTAAGTAGACGTTCATCAGCATGATTGAGGGCTATACCTCGACAGGTTGTTCATTTAAGCATTAATGAAAGAAGTCTTAGATTAAGTCGACGCTAAAAAGCATCAGCGTCGACTTGGTTATTTCGGTGTACTATCGCTTCAAACTTGTCGATATGCCTGCTTATTGATTTTCGCCTTCCTGCTATACCTTTCGACAATTTCATCCATTTGCTTTATGGCATCGTTGATATTTTGAATACCACCTTGTACAACACCTTTCTCGCTTTGGTTCAATGCAGAAAAGGCCTGTTTTAATTCTTTATCTTCCAGCATATTTCCGTGTAACAGCACTTCTTTGTAAGTCAGTAATCTCTGCTGTACCGCAACAATTTCATTACGGGTATCTTCTGATTCTAAAGCCTGTTGTATGCAAGGAAATGCCAATTTATAGAGATTCGCAATTTCCAATTTCACGCTATCATTATTCGCAATTTGCAATTTTTCTTATTTCCTAGCTCTTGATAATTCAAACTTATCTGCCCGTGAGTTAACGCCGTTGTAAGTATGAAAGTCCATGAAACGTAACGTTTTTATCGGCCGAATAATATGCCTTTAATCACTTATGTAAACTGTTCTAAGTCAATATGGTCTGCTTCTTGCTGAAATTAGGTCATAACTGTCTATTCTGGAGGTGCTTATGTCACAAGAACCTATAGTCATTGCGCTGATTGAGCGTAGGAAGCTAGGCAATTGGTCTCAAGAAAAATTAGCGGCTAGCGCAGGGATGAGCTTGAAAACCTATCAACGAATTGAGCGGGGAGAGGCTGATATCAAAATGTCTCAGTATCGTTCGATCACGAGAACCTTGAAAGTTACGGACTTGGATGTCGTACTCGACGTTGTAGGAGCGTCTGAAGCAGCAGCGGAAGATGTAGCTGCTGCTAGTCGTTTGTTAACCAGTGAAGAGCGAATGCTGTTGATTAAACTGATTTTGTCGGTCAAAAAACAGAAGTAGCGTTTTGTTCTAATAGACACTTTCTAATCAATAGTATTGCGAATATGTAGCCTCAAAGAACCAGTCTTCGAATAAACAATGTCAGGTATCGTCTTTTGTCCAGCTAGTTAGAGCTAAAATGATTGTTTCATGGTGAGGTGCTCACTACGGACATGAAACAATTAGTCTACTCTTCCGCGAAGTTGTTTGGTGGTGCTTCTTTGCTTTTTACTTTCTAAACGTCTTTTTTGAGAGCCGCGTGTTGGCTTGGTTGCTCGTCTCACTTTTTGAACTTTTGTTGCTTCTAAGATCAGCTCTTTCAAACGTACCAAAGCATCGTCTCGGTTTTGCTCCTGAGTTCTGTACTGTTGAGCTTTAATGATAATCACACCATCTTTAGTGATACGACCATCTTTATGTGCCAGGAGTTTTTCTTTATAGAAATCGGGTAGGGTTGAGTGCTTTATGTCAAAACGTAAATGTATCGCACTCGATACTTTATTGACGTTTTGACCTCCGGCTCCTTGAGCTCTGATCGCGGTTAGCTGGAGTTCCCAGTCTTGAATTGAAACAGAGTTAGATATTTGTAACATAAACATCCATTTTGAACAGTAATATGGGGTCATGATACTGAATATTGGGTATGGTATCAGTAACTTTCTTAAAGAGTGGTAGTAGTGATGAAAATTGATTTAACGGCGTATGAAGGATTAATCTTTGATATGGACGGTACGTTGATCGATACAATGCCAGCACATGTGAAAGCATGGCAACAAACGGCGGAAGAGTTCGGCTTTTATTTCGAAGCGTCTTGGCTGCATAGCTTAGGTGGAATGCCGAGTTATAAGATCGCTGGTGAGGTAAATAGTAAGTACGGTTTATCGCTCGACCCACAAGCGGTTTCTACGTTTAAAATGGCTTCGTTTGCAGCTATTGAAGACAAAGGAGATATTATCCCTTGTACGTATTCTCTTTTGATAGACCATCTCGGTGACAAGAAGATTGCGGTTGGAACGGGCAGTCAACGCAAGAGCGCAGAACAACTGTTAGATAAAACGGATATCTTGAGTAAGTTGGATATCTTAGTGACAGCGACAGATGTGAAGAATCATAAACCAAACCCTGATACTTTCTTAGCTGCTTGTTTTGGTATGGGTTTACAGCCAAAGCAGTGTGTTGTGTTTGAAGATACTCACCTTGGTAAGCAGGCAGCCCATGCTGCGAATATGGATTGCATTCTGGTAGTCGAAGGGAATACGCTGGAGTTCTACCCCGCACCAAGTTGATTGTTGAGTGAACGACTCTAGAGTGAAATGAATAAGTTAGCGGGGCGGTGGTGCGATGCAGGCTCCCACTATGCAATTTCGCTCATTTCGCTATCAAGGAACAAACATACACTGTTTCTACCTACTGCTTTTGCTTCGTAAAGAGCTAAATCGGCGCACTTATAATTGAGTGCAGGTTCACCTGTTAGGTTGGTTATTCCGCCACTTATTGTAACGACGTTGTCGAACTCGATACTGATCGCGATTCTCAGCCTATTAAGCACATAGTCGGCTTCTTGTGGTGTCGTGTGAGGCAAGATAACCCCAAACTCTTCTCCCCCAATACGAGCCACGAAATCGGTATCTCGGCATTCACGTTGCAGTACCTGTGCTACGGTTTGTATGGCTTTATCGCCATAATCATGTCCAAATCTATCGTTAATGCGTTTGAAATGGTCAATATCCAATATGGCTAAGCAAGATTGCTCGCGAGTAGGGTAACGACTAACGCGAGAACACTCGTCACGAAGCTCCAGGTCGAACTTTCGTCTATTCCAACAGCCAGATAGTGCATCTTTTTCGCTAAGGTTTCTCAATTTATTCTCGAGCTCTTTGTGTTTGCTGATATCAACAAATGATGCAACATAAAATTGAATCACATCTTTTGAGTCTTTGATGGTTTGTATTCGAAGAATTTCCGTGATGAAGGTGCCATCCTTTCGTCGGTTCACCACTTCGCCTTCCCACATCCCTGTCTCTTTAATGACGCTCCACATTTTAGTGTAGAACTCTTCATTATATCGGCCAGCGTTAAACAATGAAGGCTGTTTACCTTTTACATCTTCTAACTCGTAGCCACTGACACGGGTGAACTCTTGGTTTACTTTTATGATTCGGTTATTTTTGTCTGTGATTAATAGGGCAGACATACCGTTCATTGCCGCTTTGGCGAGTTGGCTTTCGATACTGTTCTTTTTATGATTTCTGTTCCACAGTACGAAACCTGCAGATATCATTGAAATCAATATCGAGAGTATGATTATCTGAACGACTATGGCGTGATTTTCTTGTTGAAACTGAGTGTTAAATTGATGTTCTTCAATATGAAGAACCATATAAATTGGTCCTTCAAACTGCTTAATCTTAGGGCTGATGTCAGAGTGAAAATACCAGTTTTTACCATCAAAATAGCTGGATGAGGTGCCGCTTTGAATATTCTGCCACAGGCCTGGGGCTAGTTTTGCATACGTCTTGTCTGAACGTGATTCAATCACATGCCCAAATGAATCCTCAGGGTCGGGACCCATGATGACATGACCAGTATTATTAAGGATGACCGGAACTGTCGCTGATGTACCTATCTGGTAATGTAAGCGATCATAGATCTCGCGCATATTTAGGTTAGCAATGAAATAGCCAATAATGTGCTCCCCTACAGTGACAGGCGTCATAATGCGAAGTGTCGGCGAAAAGGGGCGAACTAACTCTCCATTTTCAACTTCTAGATCAATGCCTGTAGCTTTAACTTCTCCAATCTCTAATTCTTGTAGCTTTTTGTAGTAATCGCGAGAGGATTTGTTTTGTAACTCGTGGTCTGGAGTGACACTTGCGTGGCCATCTTTATAGTTGACGCGGAATACTTCATTAGCGTCTAGATCTAGGAAACGCAGTTGAGAGTAGTATTGTTGCCCGTGTGCCAATACAACCCACAGATCCTGCAGTGCTTGTTTGTTAGTAACTGAAGGCTCGGAAATGGAACGAAGTAGGGTCTGTGAGGCGGCAATAGAGGGAACCGCGTTTGATATTTGCTCAACAATAATAGCGAGTTGACGGAAGCTGTATTCGATTTGGTTTTGATTAGACTGTTTGATGTTTAGCGCATACTGGGCTTCAACCCGTTCAAATTCAGAGTTTATATAGAGAGCAGGGACTAATCCTAGGACAAACAAGGTACATAGAAATTGGCTGATCAGTTTTTTTATACTCGTATTCATCACTGTCCTCGAAAAATCAGCGCAATACTATATATTTTGTAGGCCTATTAATGTGATCTTGACCCAAAACTTATAATCAGATGTGCATATTATTTCGTTTTTAATGAAATTTATTGCACTTGGGGTGTTAATTGAGCAATTAGGTATCAGAAACGAGACCTGTCCGCAAATATAATGGGGAGCATAGTACGGACAGGTTATTCTAGATAAAGCGGATTTTTAGCCTATGTCTGGTCGTAATTAACTTAAGCCAACGATGTTTCCTTTGCTATCAATGTCCAACGACATAAAAGCCGGTTTATCCGGTAGGCCTGGCATGGTCATTACATTGCCGCACAGCGCGTAAATAAAGCCAGCACCAGCACACAGTTTTAGCTCCCTAACGGGTACGTCAAACTGAGATGGTGCACCTTTTACGTGTGCTTCTGTCGAGATCGATAGTGGTGTTTTTGCTAAACAAACCGATAGGTCGTTATAGCCATGCAGTTTGAATTCGGCCAGTTGTTTTTTAGCCAGTGGAGATAGCGAGATACTTGCTGCGCCATAGCCAACTTCAGCGACGGCCATCAGTTTTTCTTCTAGGCTTTGCTTTGAGTGATACAACGGCTTAAATTCACTCTGTTTTTGGCAAGCTTTTACTACGGCGTGAGCCAATTTAGTCGCCCCTTCGCCACCCTGACCAAATGCTTCGCTTACTTCAACACTAACGCTTGGGTCGAAGTCGGTGATCATCTGTTTCAAAGCATCGAGCTCTTGAGTTGAATCTTGTGGAAATCGATTGATCGCAACAACGGTAGGCACTTGGTATTGCTTAACGCTGTTGATGTGCCATTTAAGGTTCTCAAACCCTGCAATAAGCGCGTCTTGGTCATCATTAAAGATTGAATCTGGTAGCGGAGTTCCTGGTCTCAAATCGTATAAACCTGAGTTGGCTTTTAGACCACGTAATGTTGCGACAATAACAGCACAATCTGGATTTTTTTTCGATGCTTTCACTTTGATGTTACATGCTTTCTCAAAACCCATATCTGAGCCGAAGCCACCTTCCGTCACGACAAAGTCACTTAGCTTTAACGCAACCTTATCGGCAATAATAGAAGAGTTACCGTGTGCGATGTTAGCGAATGGCCCCGCGTGGATTAGGGTAGGAACCCCTTCAAGGGTTTGCATCAATGTTGGCTCTATGGAGTCTTTCATTGTGACTGTCATAGCACCTGCTACGTTGAAGTCATCTGCAGTTAATGGCAAGCCTTGGTTGTTGTATGCGAGTACCACTCGTCCGATACGCTTTCTTAAATCTTGGAGGTCATCAGTGAGAGCAAGAATAGCCATCAGCTCTGAAGCGGCTGAGATGTCAAAGCCATCCTCGCGCTCAAAGCCATTAATTGTTTTGTCTGCTTCGTTCTTGCCAACCGTGATCATACGCAGTGCGCGGTCATTGTGGTCAAGTACACGTCGCCACACGATTCTGCGTGGGTCGATATCCAGAGCTTTTAAGCCTGAGCGAGCCTCAAAGGCTTCTAACCCTTCACGTTGCTCATGATACAAACGAGCGTCAATAGCGGCAGATGCGAGGTTATGAGCGACTGTTACGGCATGAATGTCGCCAGTCAGGTGAAGGTTCAATTGCTCCATTGGGGCAACTTGTGAATAGCCACCGCCGGCTGCACCACCTTTTACACCAAATACCGGGCCCATTGAAGGTTGGCGAATGCAGGCCATAGCGGATTGGTTAATCTTTGCTAGACCTTGTGCTAGTCCGATAGTGGTGACGGTTTTGCCCTCACCAAGAGGCGTCGGTGTGATGGCCGTAACCACGACTAATTTACCATCTTGTTGGCTAGCGAGGCGTTCAAGTGATGTGAGAGACACTTTAGATTTGTATTGCCCTAATGGCTGATGTTCGTTGTGGTGCAGGCCAGCTTGCTTGGCAACTTCACTGATGTTTTTAAGGGGAGTAGAGCGACAAATATCAATATCAGACAGCATATTTGATCCTTATATCAGAACCGAAAGGTGGTACGTAAACGTTTGCGTGGCGATAGTACTGTATAAATTTGCCAAGTAAAGGCAAACCACATCAATTATGTGCTGGAAGATAACAGATCTAAAGAGTCATTGCGCGAGATCAAATCTTAAACGAGAAAAATATTCGATCTGATTACCTTCAGCTGCCGTTATATTGGTGTTGAATACAAAAAGGGCTGCATATAGCAGCCCTTCAAGGAATGGGTAATCCAACTTGGCGTTAACCTCTAAGAGTTAACTACCTAATAGAGTCGCTTAACGATCCCAGTATGTTTCTTCTAAGCTATCTTCGCGTTCAGGTAGTGCACGAGAAAGGCGAGGAGAGTGCTGAGTCAACACTTCATAGCTTACACGGTTTGAGTACTTACAAATTTGAGACAGAGAAGAATACGTTAGACACGAGTGCTCGTGCTTTTCTGAGTTTGGTACATTCACGTGGTGGTAGCTGTTTGCTGCCATGTCGTGTAAAAGTGCAGAAAGTGCACCATCACCAGCACCATTGGTGTTTTTAATTTCGCGCGGGCCACCAAGATAAGGGCCAATGTGAGAGTAGACTTTTACCGGATCTTGACAGTCTTGCTTACGCATAGCACGGCTGAACTCGAATTTATTGAACTCAGGAATGTTACCCGGTAATAATGGCAGAGTGGTTTCGCGTTTCGCAGGCTCGTCAGTGTAGCCAGCCATGTATAAACCGATAGGGCCTGCAGTACAGAGAACGAGGTCAACCCACTCAAGTGCTTTGTTAGCAGCTAGAAGCGGATCTTTTTCACCCGTTAACGCTTCACCTTCGTCTTCGTTCATCGCGACGATGGTTACGTTTTCTTTCAGATATTCTTGCCACCATTCCGCATTACCTTCGATCACGTACTTAGTACCAAGTGTTAGTACAACTGGCACATTGTGCGCTTTCGCGTATTCAATCGCTTTTTGTACCGCTTTTGGCATCGGATCTTCAGGTTTGCCGCGCATTAGGTATGACGACACAACCAATGCTGATGCTTTCTCGAACACTTTTTCAGGAACGCTTTCAGGAAGCAGTTGGTTCATGTGGCCTTCGTTGATTGCAAACGTACGTTCACCATCTTCAGAAATAAGCGTGTAGCAACGACCAATAGGACCATCAACCGTTTGAAGGTGATTTAGATTCATACGAGAAGAAGTGCGGCAAAGGTAACGATAACCAAATGAGCCAACTTCAATCTTCTTAGACATAACGCCGAGCAATACAGATTTACTGTCTGCAAGTACGGAATAGTTGTGCAGTGTGTTGCCGATAGTATCGCCAGGGTATTGATGCGTGATCAAACCGCGCTCAACTAACTCTTCGTACAGCGCATCTGCTTTACTCTCTTCCAATACCAGTGAGTGACCTTTACTCAGCTCATATTTTTCAAGGAACGCGTTATCAACACGGGCTTCGATATCAACAATCGTTTGACCAACACCGACAATTGTTGCGCGGTGAAGCTTAGGCGTTTGTTGCATTTGGTTGACCAACGGATCACGTGCGTGAGTTGGAAAGTAGTGTTTAGATTTACGCTGTCCAGGAAACTTCATATGAAAAATACAGTGAAAAAATTTTGCCGAATGATATCACATTTTGTTTCTGATTCTTTCATTTTTATTACATTTAGAATCACCTGTACGATGTCTGTACAGGTGACTCGTTTTACTTTTCGCTTGAGGGCATTTACGTGAGCCTATTCCGCTGGGAGGAGTGTTGCTGGATCAACGTAAGCCTCAGTACCCCATAGGGGAACGGTTGAAAGGCTATGCTTGAAACTGCCTTCTGTTTCTTTGGTGGTGTATGACAAGTAAAGCAGCGATTGATTCTCTGCATCGTAGATACGACGAACCTTCATTGTTTTAAAGAAGATACTTTTTGATTGTTTGAACACCACTTCACCAGATTTGCTTTTGTCTATTTTAGCAATCATTTCTGATGTAATTTCACCGGTTTGACGACAAGAAATAGAGCTATCGCTTGGATCGGAAAGGCTAAGGTTTGCTTCGATTGAAGCGATATGACAAGTCACACCTGCGATTTTATCATCATCTAAAGAAGACATTTTGATATCCTTCATTGTGAAGAATCCAAGAGAGACGTCGCCAACCTCGTTGTCCGAACAGCCAGCCAACATTGTGATGATACCCGCTGCTATTAAGGCTTTTTTCATAAGAAGTCCTTTTTATTTATAGAGTTCTGTTTACTATAAGGATATTGAAAGCTTGAATACGAGTGTAGAGCTTTTCGTTAAGTTCTTAAAGGATGTTGTTGGATAATGGAAAATATGAAGCATTTAAAGTACTTGTTGGCCTTGGTCATGCTCTGTATGCTCTGTGCTTGTAGCTCGGCACCTCAGTCGAATATATGTCTTCCAAATAGCTGTGACATTTGGGGATACTAACCGTAGGTACTAAAAGAATGAATAACGAAATACCTGAAATTGTACAGAAGAAAAACCAATGGCTGTTTAGTCAACTCGATATTGCCTACCCCGCAAAAGAGAGCCTGCTAGGCCGAGAACTTTATCAAAGCAAACTCCCGTCCAAGACATACCAACTCCTCACCCAAGATCAAACACCTTCCCAAATTGATGAACTGCATAAAGTCGACTTCCATAAACTGACCGTACTTTTTTCACTTAACCAAGCCAGCGCTTACCAAGATGAAACCGAAAGGGCGTACATGTTAGAGTTTTTGAGTCAGATTATGTTATCTGACGAACATGTCTTATACATAGGGACTCAAAATGGTGATGTAGCAGCGAGCGCTATCGTTACAGAAGCGGAGGATTCTCTGCTAATCTCAGACGTTGTGGTTGGAAGTGGTCAAAGTATCAACGCTTTTGCTAAGCAGATCCTTGATTTTTGGGCACAAGATCATGCTTCTCGCGATAAAGTGTGGGTCGAGAACTAAAGGTTCTTTGAGAAAGCGTTAATCTAAGTAAAATACCCCGTCTTATTTAAAGGGTATTGTATGTACAAGCTATTGTTCTCAATCGCTGTATTGTGTGTTAGCGCTTATTCTTCACTCAGTTTTGCTAATGACTGGGATATCAAACGCATCCTAGTTTTACACTCATACGAACCTTCTTATCAGTGGACCGCTGACTTCCAAAAAGGGATAGACAGTGCGTTCAGCCAATCTCAAGCCGAAGTTAAACTCTCAATCGAGTATTTGGATTCAAAGCGCGTCCATAGCCCTGAGTACTACGATTCTATCGCAAACTACTTACGTACCAAATATGCAGATTATAAGTTTGATGGTGTAATCGCGACTGACGACAACGCGGCTAACTTCCTTGAATCTCTGCCTAGTTTGATCGATCGCTCCACACCTGTCGTTGCTGCCGGTATTAACGATTTCAGTACCGACATGTATTCGGTGTCTGATAGAGCAACCGTGCTTTATGAGAACGATCAGATAGACGTCAATATTGATCTAATTTCGAAGTTAAGACCTAACCTAAAAATACTGTATTTCATCAATGATTACAGTGTCACTTCTGAGTTAATTCGCAAAGAGATGAATCGCGTGATGACTGAGTTCCCTAATATCACATTGGTTGAAATACGCGATTTATCGTTAGTGCGTACCCGTCAGTTTTTGGAAGGTATCTCTGCTGATGACGCGGTTTTGCTCAGTCATTACAATACCGAATTGAATCGAGGCGTGTATCATACTTATCAAGAGGTTTCGGATACTTTGTCTAAAGCAAGTGCTGCTCCAGTGTTTGCTTTGTGGCAGTTCTATATTTCGGGAGATGTACTTGGTGGCTATGTGAATCACTCTCAAAGCATGGGTGAAGAGACGGTTAAGGCGCTCGATAAGTACCTACCTCTTGGTTTCGACGAACCTTTAACTCCAGGTGAGAACAAACGTTTTGTTTTCAATTATCCAGCGATGACAAATTTCGGTATCCGTGAGAGTGCGCTACCTGATGAGGCTGTATTCATTAATGAGCCTTCATCCTTTATTCGTAAAAACTTTCAGTTGCTATTGGGATTGTCGATGGTCATTGCAGGTTTGAGCCTGATTATTTTGATGCAATTTGTCACTCTACGCCAAAAGAAAGAACTGGCTAAAAAGAGCAAACGAATCTTAAAACTCCAGAAACAAACACTGAATATTCAAAAAGATATGATTCATGTTCTCGGAGAGGCGATTGAAACTCGCTCTGGCGAAACCGGTAATCACGTTAAACGTGTCGCCAAGTTGTCTGCGTTGCTTGCTAAGTATCGTGGCTTGAGCCATCGCGAGGTCGAGATGATAGAGATCATCAGTCCGATGCATGATGTGGGTAAGATTTCAGTCCCAGAATCAATCTTGGATAAACCAGGTAAATTGACCGAGCAAGAGTGGGAAGTGATGAAGCTTCACACAACGGCAGGCTATAACTTACTGAAGAGTGGAGCCGGTGATATTACCAATCTGGCTGCTATCATTGCCAACGAGCATCATGAACGTTGGGATGGGGCTGGATATCCTAATGGCAAAGTGGGTGACGAAATTCACTTGTTTGCCCGTATTACGGCCGTCGCGGATGTGTTTGATGCACTACTCAGTGCCCGTTGTTACAAAGAGCCGTGGCCATTAGAGATGGTTATCGATTTGTTCGAGAGAGAATGCGGCTGTCAGTTCGACCCTGAGCTTACTCAGTTACTACTGAGCCACTTACCCGAGTTTGTTGCTATCCGTGATTCGTATCCAGATACCATCACCGCTGAATGTCGCATTGAATTAACGGATAAACCTATTGTTATTGAAGAATTGGCCGTGAATTAACGGTTTATTGGCAAATAAAGTCGTGATTGGTGACGCTCAAAGTATATTAATTTAATGAGTGCTGTTGCTTATGGTTAAGCATAAAGTGATCCACTGCATATTTCGCGTAGAGAAATAAGGGGCGATAGGTAAAGTGTTACCTTAATCATCACGCGTATTGAAAGAACACTATAGGATAAAACTTGAATTCAATGCGAGTGAGAGAGCTATGCGGTTAGAACAAACTAAATGTGTAATTTTCGATTGTGATGGAACACTCATCGATAGCGAGAAGCTGTGTTGCCAAGCCTTAGTGAATGTGTTTTCTGGCTTTGGGGCTAAGTTAAGCGTTAATGACTGCTATGTGCACTTTCAAGGTGGGAAGCTAGCTGACATCTTAATGGATACGCAAGCACGTTTAGGGCTATCTATCTCCATCGATACACTCGAGCCGCTTTATCGCACTGAATTAGAAGCCTTGTTCCAACGCCATTTAAAGCCGATGGATGGTGCTATTGAGCTTATTGAATTCCTCAAGCAACAAGACATTGAGTTTTGTATCGCTTCCAATGCGCCTAAATATCGAGTTGAATCCTCATTGGCAATGACAGGAATGCTCGACGACTTCAAAGGCAAAGTATTTTCAGCTTTTGATGCCAATAGCTGGAAACCGGAGCCCGACCTGATCATGTATACCGCAATGAATATGGGCTTTTTACCAAACGAATGTATTTATGTTGATGACACGGTGAAAGGCATTGAAGCAGGGGTTCGTGCGGGTATTCAATCTTTTAGATTGCGACCAACGTTTGAAGGTTCATTGAGTGATAATACCGAAGCCGACATAGCAGAGCTAGCGGCTCAGGATATTTACAGTTTGGAAGAAATATCGATTTGGATTAATGGCAAGCGCTGCTCAAGTGGTGGTATACCGCACTCTGGAGCTTTGGTGGGGTAAAGCCTAATTGAAGGCTGACTACTTTGCTTAATTGTGTTGTGTGGAAACCACATGCAGCACAAGTGAACTTCTCTCCACTTTCTGAAAGTAGATATTCGTCATGTTGGCATAAAGGGCATGTGATGTCGTCGGTGTATGGTGCATCTGTTTTATTCATTATGTGTCACCTGCAGCAAGAGGGTAAGCGAAAAAAGACCCGTTTAATTAGATTACCCCTAAGCTCGAATATTAGACAGTTTTGACACTTGATAATCTCGCCTTTGCGACTTACTTCATGTTAATAACTGAGGAGTATGGATTTGTCATGGTTATTAATCGACACCAATAAAAAAGGACTCTATATGAGTCCTTTTTAGGTTTGTTCTTAATTCTGAGCATTAAGTATTAAGCATTAAGTGCAAATAGCTGATAGCTATTTGCTAAGTGCGGTATCTTGCCAAAGTTTGAGACAGAGAAACCGATGCTTCAGTCAGCTTAGATACGCCCTTTGAAGAGTTTTGAGCGACATCTTTGATTACGCCTGATTGGCCTCGTATATCATTAAGCTCAGCAGCGATGGTATTCGCTACGTTGCTTTGTTCATCAGCTGACGTTGCTATTTGTAGACTCATGTCCATTAGCGCTTGTGCGGAATCTGCAATCGAGTTTACGTCATCACCGATATGTGAAATGAGTTGGCTACTGGTTTGCGCTTGATCAACCGTTTGCACCGTGATCTTAGCAATATTTTGACTCTCTTGCTGTAAGCGTTCAATCATCGTTTGGATCTCAACTGTAGCGGATTGAGTTCTGCTAGCAAGCGTTCTCACTTCATCAGCAACAACGGCGAAACCACGACCTTGTTCACCCGCACGAGCTGCTTCAATCGCGGCATTTAGCGCAAGTAAGTTGGTTTGCTCTGAAATTGCGTTGATCGTGGTGATGACTTCGTTGATTTGGCTTGTATTTACATTCAAGCTCGTAACAGAAGACGAGGTTTGCTCAATCAAAGAAGAAAGGGTGGTTATCTCTGAGATTGCTTGCTGAACCATAGCATGGCTATCATTGATTTGTTGAGCATCTTGCTCTGCTTGCTCTGTAGAGCGCGCAGAGATATTAGATACTTCATTCGCTGATGCCGTCATTTGGTCCATTGCAGTTGCAACAGAGTCTAGAGATGAATTCTGGCTCATAATCTGTGTTTCACTGCGCTTCATCTCTTTTTCGAAAGAAGCTGACGTTTCACTCAGTGTCGCTGCGTTTTGGTTTACGTTATTGACTAGTTCACTTAGCGTATCCATTGAACGGTCAAGGGCGCAACCAATCGTACCAAACTCATCTCGGCCCGGATGGAAGCCAAGGCGAGATGTTAAATCACCATCACCAATCTTTTGAGTGGTTGAGTAAAGAACCCAAAGTGCGCCACCTAGGAAGGTTGCAACCCAGTAACAGAAAAGACCAAAAGGCAAACACCATAAAAGACTGAGTAATAATGTGTACAGAGCTTGCTGCTTTTGGTTCTTTGTATCAGTAGTTGAAACGGTAAGAGAGTAGTAGTTGCCATCTTGTGCCAGTGCCGTAGCAGTCACCGAACCCGTGTTTGAAATAGTGGTTTCTTGAAGGCGTGTTTGTTGGCTAACAGAACGAACCGAAGCTGGGGAATCTGACGCTGATAAAATGCCTTGCAACTGATATTCAACCTGCTGTTTTGCACTCGCGTCAATTTGTTCCATATTGTTGACGTAGTTGAGGCCAGCGAGGCTTGCCACAGCGGCAAAAAAGATCAAGAAAATGACCCAAAACTTGTCGTTAATCGACATTTTAATAAACAGTTTGTCTATCGTTCTAAATTGTACTTCTTTCATAAAAACTCCACGGTAAATCCTTTACCGTGGACTCTAAATAACCGACCTCAATAAAAATGTGATTCCGGTCGATTAATTATGAAAATTAATGATAACAATATATCGTTCATGAGACATCAATCAAGTATTTTTGCTCTCGATGGGTTTATTAGCCTAATGATGGTAATAACCCTACTGAAATAAGGATTTGAACTGCAATGATAAACACGCCAACGCTACCCGCTAAAAACAGCGCTTTGCTTCCGCCTAACACTTGGTAAGTTGATTCTGTAGCGTGAGGTTTTACTAATAAATCTGTGTAACGAACTTTGTATACCATTACTGTCGGTAGCAGAATTGCGAGCACTGAAAGTGCAATGGCAGCGTAACCCAAAGCCATGATAAAACCTTGTGGGTAGAACAAGGCAAAACCTAATGGTGGTAAAAAAGTGATAGCGGCCGTCTTAACGCGTTTGGCATTGCCTAGTTTCTTGCTTAGAGAGTCCCCCATGAATTCAAATAACCCCAAGCTCACGCCAATAAAAGAAGTAAGAAGTGCAAGGTCCGCGAACACACCGACGATCACGCTCAGGTTGGATTGATGAACAGTTTGCGATAGTGAGACTAGAAGCGCACCCAAGCTAGTATCAGACAATAATTGCTCTTGGCTAACCACACCCAACGTAACACTCTGCCAGAAAACATAGATGACCAAAGGCAGTGCAGAGCCAATAATCATGACCTTACGTAAAGAGCGAACGTCACCATCCAGGTATCGAACAATTGAAGGGATGCTGCCGTGGAAACCAAAAGAGGTAAACACAACCGGTATCGCAGCAACAATCAGGCCTTGATGCAAAGGCATGCTCATTAGGTATTGAGAGCTGATGTTTGGTGCAAGGAAACTGAGTACCAGTACCATCGCAATCAGTTTAAGTCCGAATAAAACGCGGTTAACTTTATCAACACTGTGTGTACCAATCGTAACAACTCCCGCAACTAACAGTGTAAATAGGAGTGTAGTGACTTGGCCATTGAGTTCAATGCCTGCAATATCCGATATACGTTGGTTAAACTGCGCTCCGCCACCTGCAATGTATGCGGCACACAAAGCGTAGAAAAGAAACATCACGGCGAAGCTTGCGATCCACTTTCCTTTCGTTCCCAAAATCGTGTGAGCTAACGTGTGTAGAGTTGCGTCCGATTCAGCGAATTGATGAAGCTCTACCATTAATAATGCGGTGAAGGCCATGAGAGCCCATAAGCCAAGCATTAGAAATAGTGAAGTTGAAAAGCCAATTCCTGCAGATGCGAGTGGAAGAGCGAGCATGCCGGCACCAATGGTTGTGCCTGCAATGATCAAAGTACTGCCAAAAACCTTTGATTTATTCATTGTATATAATTCTTTACGTTAGGGTGGGTTTTCGTTGTGTTTCTTCTGGTCTAAGAGAATAAACCCAAAGAATATCTCGATTTTCAAGTATCTTGATTGAGTTTAATTCCAAATGCAATGTTTAATGTAATTAAAAATATCCACTGTATATAAATATGTACAGCAGTTGGTGCGTAAGGAACTAAAAATGCTTAAGCAAACGTTTGAGTGTGATTTGCATCAAAATTTATAGGGTAATTTGTTGTAATTGGTGTAAGGTGACAGTACATATGTCGTTCGCGTATGCCCCTTTAGCGTAAACAAGCGCTAATGATCGCGAGTAGCTTCAAGCTATAAATATGGAATGGGTAGAGTAGAGTGCGTTCATCAAAGTGACATAATTTAAGTCCAAGATGGTGCACTAGTTAATCGGACAACATGTCCACACCAAGGAATAGAGGGGGCACTATGAGTGACCAATCTTATAATGACGAAAGTCTAGAGTTGTTAGATGCTATGGAAATTGGTATCGATTTATCTGACTATGAACAGACGGTTAAACAATTAGCAGAAGAGCTTTTCAAGTCTTCGAACTAAGTTTTTAAGATCTTTAATTAGGTTTTACTGAACTAAAGGTTTCTGTAGTTCAACGTTCTCAAATTAAACAATTCTTAAACTGAGCAAATCTCATTCGCTCACGCGTCATAACAAAACTATCCTCATTAAAGTTCGCGAAGATAAACGAGTACGTTTACCATGTTACTTAGTTCTCGATACTTTAATGAGGTTCAATGAACTTTCTCGCACACCTCCACATCGCCAAGCATTGTAAAAGTAACTTAGCGGGTAATCTGTTAGGTGACTTCGTTAAAGGCGACCCTAGTAAATACTATTCAAACTCACTTTCAGACGGAATAAGACTTCATCGATTCGTTGATAGCTATACTGATCATCATGATGTATCTCGTTCTGCAAAATCGCTTTTCTCACACCAAACACGACGCTTTGCACCTATCGCACTCGATGTATTTTGGGATCACTGCTTAGCCAATCATTGGGCTCAGTTCTCAACGCAATCACTTGAGCGCTTTTGCGTAGACAGCCATCAACAGATCTTTGAACATCAAGAGCCTCATTGGCCTGAGCACTTCATTACTGTTCACCAGAAAATGGCAGAACAACGTTGGTTGCTAAGTTATCAAGACATGCCTTCCATTGAGGTGGTATTGCAACGCATGGCTTTGAGACGGCCAAAGCTTGGGATGCTTAAATCTTGCTATCACGACCTAGAGTATCACTACAACACGTTGCAGTGTCACTTTCATGAGCTTTATCCTAGTGTTTTAGAAGAAGCGAAGCAGTTTAATTCGCTTCAAATGAAGAAAAATCAAAAGGAAAGGTAAACAGCGTAATGCAGGTTTGCTACAATCCGCGCCTATTTAATCTTTGAGCATCATACTATGTCTGAATCTACAAAATCTTTTAACCAACTAGGATTATCTGAGCATCTTCTTGCTACGCTATCAGAGCTTAACTTTACGGCTCCTACCAGTGTTCAAGAGCAAGCGATTCCATTGGTATTAGAAGGCAAAGATGTATTGGCTGGTGCTCAAACGGGTACAGGTAAAACGGCCGCATTTGGTTTGCCAATTATCCAAAGATTAATCGAGACAAAAGACAATGTTATTCCAAACCCGAAGCTAGTTCGTGCGCTTGTGTTGGTACCAACACGTGAACTTGCGCAACAGGTTTTCGATAACGTAACCAGCTACGCAAAGGGCACCGACATCAAAGTCGTGGTGGCTTACGGCGGCGTTAGTATGAAGGTTCAAACTGAAAACCTACGCGGGGGAGCTGATATTCTTGTCGCGACTCCTGGCCGTCTTATCGACCATATGTTCACTAAGAACATCATGTTGAGCCACACTGAAGTGTTGGTATTGGATGAAGCAGACCGCATGCTAGACATGGGTTTCATGCCTGATATCAAACGCATTCTTTCTCGTATGAATGAGGTGCGACAGACTCTGTTCTTCTCTGCGACGTTTGATAACAAAATTAAAGCTCTGGCACATCGAATGATGCAGTCGCCAAGCGAAATTCAAGTGACGCCAAAAAACAGCACCGCTGACACCGTTACCCAGATGGTTTATCCCGTTGATAAATCGCGCAAGAGTGAATTATTGGCTTATTTGATTGGCTCAAAGAACTGGCAACAAGTGTTGGTGTTCACAAAGACTAAGCAGGGCACCGATGCTCTCGTTAAAGAGCTTAAGCTAGATGGCATTAAAGCGGCATCAATCAATGGTGATAAGAGCCAAGGTGCGCGCCAAAAAGCACTGGATGATTTTAAATCAGGCAAAGTACGCGCGTTAATTGCAACCGACGTGGCAGCTCGAGGTATTGATATCCAGCAGCTAGAACAAGTTGTGAATTACGATATGCCATTTAAAGCGGAAGACTACGTTCACCGTATTGGTCGTACTGGCCGTGCTGGCAACAGTGGTTTAGCGATCTCTTTGATGAGCCAGGATGAAGCTTACCTACTGGGTGACATTGAACGATTGCTGGATACGCGCTTGCCTCAAGAGTGGCTAGAGGGTTTTGAACCAAGCCTAGAAAAAGATCTAGCCCCCGATCGAGGTGGTCGCAGTAAAAGTCGTTCATCAGAAAAACGTAAGATGAAAGCGAAACTTAAGATTCACCAAAATCGCGGTAAAGCGCGTCGCTAAACCTGCTACTGGTTGAATCGTTTAAAACATAAGCAGACTCACTCAGACATAAAAATGCCCCGCTACTGATATATTCAGTAGCGGGGCATTTTCGTTTTCGTTTTAAGCACTAAGCACTAAGCACTAAGCATGAAACTTGAAGCCGCGATTTTAGTGTTTGTTTTGCTAATGTTCACATTTCCACACACAAGGGACTTCATAAATAAGTTCTTCAATCGAACTTGTATTCAATACCCATTCATCACTGATATTGAACGTACTGATCATTTGCTTGTTGAACAATTGCCAATGATTTAACAATGCTTCTTCAGGTGTCGATTGCATGTCGCCTTCATTCCATGTGCTTTCCATGAAAGGAGTAAGGCATACCGCTCCGTGCGCATACATGATCATTTGCCATTTAATTTCATAAATGTTGATCAAATTATCTGGATTCGCATCATTATATTCATCTGCCAACATATTAATTTGTTTTTCGATATCACCAACATTGTCGATAAAGTAATCGACTAAGTTGTCTTTTTGGCGAACAGAGTCGGTGATAAGTTGCATCGGTTTGCGTGAGTGAATCATGTTGCTAAAGAGGCGCATACTGAATAAATAGATAGTAATGTTTGGCGCAATGCCTTTTGGTAACTCTTCTACAATTTTAGCAATGTAAGACTGAAAATAATCATGTAAACAATCACTTATGGCATGCCAGATTTTCTCTTTGCTACCAAAATGGTGGCGAATAAGGCTATGAGATACGCCTGCTTTCTCACTGATGTTACGAAGAGAAACACTGTCATAACCATGCTCACAGAACATATCCGCAGCTACACCCATGATCAAAAATCTCGTCTCTTCAGCGTCTTTCGCGCTTCTTCTGCCTTGTTTCTTTTCAGTCATCTTCATTTCTACATTTACCTGATTACCACATTCTACACTGTTTTCCTTGAAATAAAAAATACTGCACAGGTGGAAAGTAAAGCTTGAGAATTCTTTAATAATAAATATACTGCCCACCTGTGTAATAAATCATAATAATTAAATGGAGAAGCATCATGCAATCCAATTTGTCTATCAAAGCGATACCGACCAAGCGTACGGGCGCGGTTATTGCCGCACTATTGCTCGCTGGCTCTCTAACTGGATGTAACAAAGTTCAGTCAGAGGAAAATGAGCAGGTAATCAAGCCTGTAAAGTTATTTGAGATTCCTCTGCAGGCAGATATCGAGCTTGATAGTTTTATCGCAAAAGTGGATGCAACCGACCGTGCTGCGCTTTCATTTCAAGTGGGTGGCGATATCGAAGTTTTTGATGTTCGTATGGGACAAGAAGTTAAGAAAGGTCAGGTGCTAGCCGCATTAGACGCGACGGATTACCGTATTGCCGTTGATGCAGCTCAAGCTAAATTTGACTTGGCGAACAGCCAATACAAGCAAGCTTCTGAGCTGTATTCGAAAAAGTTAGTCAGTACCGATTACTACGACCAAGCCGTCAACACCTTTACTGCCGCTGACGTTGAGTTGGAACAAGCAAAAACAAACCTTGGTTACACCACATTAGTTGCTCCATTCGATGGCGTGGTATCGATGGTGTTTGGTAAGCAATATCAGTTAATTGCTGAAAAGCAGCCAGTTCTTAATATTTTGAATCACAGTGAAATGGATGTGACGTTCTCTATTCCGGTATCTAAGCTTGAAGACCGTTCTATTCAAGACCTAACGAGCTCAAACATGTGGGTTGTAATGGATAGCCACCGCGGTATTCGTATCCCAACACGTTTTAAAGAGATCTCTACACAACCAGATGAAGACACCAACAGCTACCAAGCGGTTGTATCTATCGACAAGCAGATAGGCATCAATCTACTTTCTGGAATGACAGCGCAAGTTGAAGTTCAGAAGAGTAAGTCAGACTACGGTATTGGCATTGTTGATTCAGCTTGGCTAACCAAACAAGCTGACCATGGCGAGCTATGGCGAGCTATGGCGCTATAACCCAGACTCTCGATCGATTTCTAAAGTACAAGTCCTGCTTGATGAGCAAGGTAAAGTTATAGAAGGTCTTTCTTCTGGTGATCTTATCGTTGAAGCAGGTGTGGATGTGTTATCTGACGGACAGCAAGTAAAAGCTTGGCTTCGTGAGGGGGGTATTTAATGAACCTTTTAAAATTATCAGTTGTTGTCGCGTCGGTTTTGTTACTTCAAGCCTGTAACAATGAAGCTGTACACCGTGAACAACCGCCTTTATTGGTTTCTACCTTTGACGTTGGCGCGCCGCTGACTGATCAGTTCAGAAGTTTTAATGGACAGGTGATGCCTGCAGAACTTACACCGTTGGCATTTAAGCTTGCAGGCGAAATTCAACAAGTATTGGTGGAAGCCGGTGACAAAGTCGAAAAAGGGCAGTTATTAGCCACCTTAGATAACGCAACGTACCTTCAAGATCTAACTGATGCTAAATCTCAATTCAAACTGGCGAGCAAACAGTTGGCCCGTGGTACGGAGATGTTTGGCAGCAAGATGTTATCGCAATCAGAACACGACCAACTTACGGCCAACTACAAACTAGCATCGGCGAATTTGGCGGCAGCAAAACGCAAGTTAAGTTACACAGAGCTTTTAGCGCCATTCTCAGGAACAGTTTCAACCGTCGATAAGCAACGATTCGAAAACACGACTCCTGGAGAAACACTCCTGAGTGTGTACCAGAACGATAAGGTGTATGTGCGAATTCAAGTGTCAGATTCTATTTTGGCGTCGATCAGCCCAGACATGCGTTCGAGCAGTTACCGCCCCCAAGCAACTTTTGGAGGTCACTCGGGGGAATATCCTTTGACGTATCTAGAGCACACTAGCGAATTGCACCCACAATCACGTACCTACGAGTTTTGGATGCAGATGCAGCAGCCTGAAAGTGAAATTCTGCCGGGCACGAGCGTCACGGTCAATGTGGATATGGCGAAAGCGGGTCTGAGTGATGTTCAAGGTTACCAGTTACCAATGACAACGCTAGCAGCGGGCTCTGAAGCTAATCAGTTCTATGTGTGGAAAATGGAAGACGGACAAGCATTCAAAAGCGAAGTAGAAGTCGACAAAATCAGTGGCCAAGGCGCATTAATCGCTCATGGTGTTGAGCAAGGTGATCGACTCGTAAACTCGAATCTAAGAAAACTCCGTGACGGAATCGAATTGTCAGGAAAAGCAGAATGAACATCGCAGAATATTCAATTAAAAACAAAGTAATCAGCTGGCTGTTTCTAGTCATTTTGGCCATTGGCGGTGTGTCGTCTTTTGGCAACCTATCCCGTTTAGAAGACCCAGCTTTTACCATTAAAGATGCAATGATTATTTCAACTTACCCTGGCGCTACGGCAATGGAAGTTGAGGAAGAACTGACTTACCCACTTGAGAAAGAGATACGACAACTGCCTTATATCGACAAGATCACATCGACCTCATCGAATGGTATGTCTCAAATTATGGTCAGCATGAAGATGGACTACGGTCCAGACGAGTTACCGCAAATCTGGGATGAAATGCGTCGTAAAATCAACGATCTACAGCCAACACTGCCCATTGGTGTTAACTCAGTTCAGATCATTGATGATTTTGGTGACGTATTTGGTGTAATGATCATGCTGACCGGTGATGGCTACGATTATGTCGAGCTAAAACAGTACGCAGATTACCTAACGCGTGAAATCGAATTGGTTGACGGTGTTGGCAAAGTGAGTATTGCGGGTGACCAACAAGAGCAATTGTTTGTTGAGATGTCACTTGAGCGTTTAGCCGCGCTGAATCTAGATATGTCGATGGTTACTTCACTGCTATCACAACAAAACAGTGTGGTTTCGGCTGGAGAGGTGATGCTGAATGGTCAAAGCCTAACGATCAAGCCTAACGGCACTTTGAGCACGGTTGAAGAGTTAGAAAACCTGATCATTCATGGTCGTGATACGGGCAACCTCATTCGCTTGAAAGATGTCGCTGACGTGACTCGCGGTATCCAAGAAAAGCCAGGTAACGTATTAACTTACAATGGCAAACCAGCGATCAACCTAGGTATTGCGTTCTCTTCAGGCGTAAACGTCGTCGAAATTGGTAACGCGTTAGATGCCGAACTGGATCGTTTAGAAAGCATTAAGCCTGCCGGTGTAGAGCTGAACTACTTCTACAACCAAGCGCAAGAAGTAGACAAATCAGTGGCTGACTTTTTAATCAGCCTAGTAGAAGCCGTTGCTATTGTTATCATCGTACTGCTTTTTGCAATGGGTTTACGCAGTGGTTTGATCATCGGTCTAGTGCTTCTATTGACGGTATTTGGAACCTTCATCCTGATGGATTACAACGATGTCGAACTGCACCGTATCTCACTGGGTGCACTTATCATCGCTCTCGGTATGCTGGTGGATAATGCGATTGTTGTCGTTGAAGGTATTTTGGTTGGCTTGAAGAAAGGCAAAACCAAGCTTCAAGCAGCGAAAGACATCGTGATACAAACACAATGGCCACTATTGGGTGCGACCATTATTGCTATCACGGCCTTTGCACCAATCGGTTTGTCGAAAGACGCGACAGGTGAATTCATGGGCTCACTGTTCTGGGTTTTGTGTTTTTCATTGTTCTTGAGCTGGGTTACAGCGCTAACGCTGACTCCGTTCCTTGCAGAAATGATGCTGAAAGAAGAAGACAAGGTCGATGAGAACGAAGACCCATACAAAGGTATTCTGTTCGTTGTATTCGGCGCGTGTCTGAAAGTAGCACTTCGATTTAGGTGGCTTACCGTAGTAAGTATGGTCGCGCTATTAGCAGTTTCTGTGGTTGGTTTTGGTATGGTGAAGCAGCAGTTCTTCCCGCCATCAAATACGCCAATGTTTTACGTCGATATGTGGATGCCGGAAGGTACCGATGTACGTGAAACGATTAAGCAGACAGAAAAAGTTGAAAGCTACATTCGCCAGCAAGATGACGTTGAGTTTGTAACTACAACAGTTGGCCAAGGCATGCAACGTTTTGCGCTGACATACCAACCCGAGAAAAGTTACGAAGCGTACAGTCAACTGCAGGTACGAACGACTGACCGAGACACCATGTTTAAAGTCCTAGAAGGGCTAGACAAGGACTTGGCCAATAAATTTGAACAACCTACGTTCCAATTTAAATTGATTGAGTTTGGCCCGTCGCCAGCGTCAAAAATCGAAGCTCGTATTAGCGGTGCAGACCCGCAGATCCTTCGCAGCATTGCGGTTGAGGTAGAAGATATCTTGTTGGCGGATCCTGGTTCTCGAAATGTGCGTCACGACTGGCGTGAACGCACCAAAGAGCTCGTGCCACTGTTTAACGAATCAAAGGCACGTCGCCTTGGTATATCAAAGACGGATCTGTCTGAGACACTACAGATGGCGTTTGGTGGCTACAACATCGGTTTACTGCGCGATGGTACGCACATGTTACCTATCGTGGCACGCCTGCCTGAAGAAGAGCGTTTTGACTTTGAATCACTGAACAATGTAAAGATCTGGAGCCCATCACTGCAAACCTACATTCCTGTAGAACAAGTGATCGATGGGGTTGAGCTTCAATGGTCTGAGCCACTGATTCAACGTCGTGACAGAAAGCGTACGTTAACGGTTCTGGCTGATCACGATGTATTGGGTGATGAAACACCAGCTAGCTTGTTTGCTCGCGTAAAACCACAAGTAGAAGCATTGGCTCTACCAGAAGGTTACAGCATCAGTTGGGGCGGTGAGTACGAGAGTTCTAAAGATGCACAAGAATCTCTATTTGGTTCACTGCCAATGGGTTATTTGTTGATGTTTATCATCACTATGCTTCTGTTCAACTCGGTTCGTAAGCCACTTGTAATTTGGTTTACGGTGCCACTCTCTATCATTGGTGTTTCGATTGGTCTGTTAGGTACCAATATGCCATTCAGTTTCACGGCTTTCCTAGGCTTACTGAGCTTAAGTGGCATGATTTTGAAGAACGGTATCGTACTGCTTGACCAGATCAACAGTGAGCTACAAACAGGTAAAGACCCATATTTAGCGGTTGTCGACAGCGCGATCAGTCGTGTACGACCGGTATCTATGGCAGCACTAACGACTATCTTGGGCATGATTCCCTTGGTATTCGATGCATTTTTCGGCTCGATGGCGATTACCATCATGGCAGGCTTAGGCTTTGCTACAGTACTAACGCTAATAGTAGTACCAGTGATGTTCGCCATTCTATATAGAATCAAACCGTCCACTGCGGGTTATTAGGGATTGATATAAAACAGATTCTTTTAAGCCAGCCCAGTCAATTTTGATTGGGCTTTTTTACGGATATGATTTGATAAAACAAGACGAAGATAGGTCCGAACTAAGAGGACGTTGCGATAGCAATGCGTGCCTTAACAAGGATCGTTTTAAAAGATAGGTATTATAAAAGTCGTTAGCCAATGGTAAAGCGGCTTCCGGTATAATAGAGAATAGAGAATAGAGAATAGAGAATAGAGAATAGAGAATAGGGGCTAGATTCTAGATTGCTAGGCGGATATCCAACTCAATCGGCTTTGGCATGGCTAAGTGATAGCCTTGGTACATATCGAAGCCTAAACTTTGCATCGCAGTCAGTTGCTGTTGGGTTTCTATCCCTTCGATGACCGTCTTTGCACCGATTTGGTTGGCAAGCTTAACTACTAACTCCATTTTTTGAGTATCACCGTTTTCAAAATCCAACATCACAGAGCGATCGATTTTGATGATATGAGGAGTGATATGACGAACACGTTGCTCTGTTGACGCCTGTGCTCCAAAGTCATCAACCGCGATTTGAAAACCATTATCTGCAAGTGAGTGCGCCGCGTTTTTTAAGCGTTCTTCACTTTCTACATTAAGTTCGACCAACTCCATGACGATTTGTTCGCACGATAAGTTAAGCTCGTGAAGACGTTTAGCTAACAGAGTGTCTTTTACTTTTTCAGAGGCAAACAACTCACCAACGTTTGGAAGTACGTTCAAAAAAAGGTTTAAGTGACGGACCGTCGATTGTGCGAAGTTACGGATGTGAATGGCTCGGCTCAGCCTCTCTACGTTGATTTTGTCTGTGTATGAGGTTTCGTCTGAATGGAAGAAGTGATCTGGGCGAACGACATCACCTTTACAATTGGAAATACGAACCAAAGCCTCTACGCCTATCTGAGTCAAAGAAGAATCAAATATAGGTTGGTAGACACTTGTAAGTGTTAAGTCTTGGTATTTCGCAATAAACTGCATATCGGCATTCACAGATATACAACTAATAAATTCACTTCTGTCTGATAAAATCATAATCGCTAATAAAAGGTGTTTATTCAGTGACGAGAATATACATCACAGTTGTCATAATATTGACAGGTGTTGATAAATTGTCAATTAATAAAAATTAATTTGTCACGGTAACATCTAAATAATTAAAGTCAGCGAAAAATCAGGATGATAAAGGTCATTATGCATCAAGGATATATATTGATTAGCTTTTTTTATAGGTTCAGTGAATTTGATGTCTGAGTAACCTATATCATATCAACCCTATCAATATAAAGCCTTAACACTTATACACCTGAAATAAATGTGGTTAAAGGCTTACATTCTGGGGAGTATCAAAATAATAAAATAAATAGATCTTCGTGGTTACACAAAAATGATGTCTGTCTCTCAAAATTAATATTGAGGTTGTTAAGTTATTAATTAGTAAACTGGAGAACCCGGATAATAAATGTGTAGAATATAGGTGTTATTTTATAAAATAAAAGTGTAGGTATAATTATTTACGTTATATATCAAATTGAAAATTGGCTTGTATTTTACTGCCATTGTATTACCGCATAAAGTTGCAGGTATTTACGAACTAGTTGTTGATTTCCAGAGCGTTTTAGCGGGTGAGCGAATCGGATAAAACACGGACTGATTTTGAAGTTACTATTTAAATCATCTGCGAATTGAGTATCACTCTCTCTTAGCGTGATACCTTGTAGGCTGTAATCGCTAATCTGGTCTGGGAGTTCCCCCATCCACCAATGCAAGAGTTCACCACTGTTTTTACTTCGACTTATCCAATGGTCGGAAACAATGATCAATAGGTCATTGGGCTGAATGGCAAATCCGTACTCTTGCTGCCAGTTATGAATGTCCAGCATCAACTTTTTACGACAAGTCTTTCCTGCGCTCACCATATGGTGGCTAATCATCCAAACGGTACCAATTTCAGAAGAGATTCGGAAATGTCGTGGCGTTTCACCAGAAGAGAGCATTTCTAGTGGGCTTACGTTGCTTGCATGATTGAAGCTAACGAAAGTGTGTTCCATTCGTCTCGCAAACGCTTTGCCTATGTGATGTTCACTGATCCCTTGATTGTGTACGGTAGGGTAATGACGTTCACAGAGTTTCAAGCAATCGTCTTGAAACTGATTGACGCTTTTAATCACCAGATCTAATAACAATGAAGCCTCTTATACACAGTTACTATCTTATTGATGGGCAATAGTACGGTAATTAATGTGTCATTACCTATCGCCAAAGTGCGAGTTCTTGATCCCTCTATCAAAATTAACCATTACTGAGCGATTTTATGGATAGCACTGGCACTCTACAGGTCTGTAAACTAAATTATGAGGAATTATAGCTAGTTAGAAATTTTCAGCTGATTGGCAGAGATGCAGTGAGCTAACGAAATTATAGCTTAGTCGGCTAATCACAATTGTTCTACTTACTCTTTATTTGGAAACACCCATGACCATTCAATTAGATTCAAAGCAAAAATCCGAACTCACTCATACACTTCAAAAGTATCTACAAGATGAGCTCGATGTAGAGCTTGGTCAGTTCGACACTGAGTTCTTAGTCGACTTCATCAGTAAAAAGTTTGGGGCCGTGTATTACAACAAAGGGATAGAAGACGCTCAAAAAGTGATGGAGCGTAAGATGTTAGACATCTCAGATGAGCTCTATGAAATTGAACAAATCGTTGAGATATAACTCAGCAAGCGATTGTTCGACAAAGAAATTTGTCCATAAAGCAACTTGTTCAAAATTTTTGAATAACTCGTTTAATTTGAAATGATGTAACTAATGTAAAACTTGGTAAATAATATGTTACGCAAACTTGGTGTAGGGTACGCTTTTCAAAACTACACGACACGTTAACATTCGGAAGAGATGCATGAACAACAACGTCAAAAATTACAATCCTTTAGCAAGAGCAATGCATTGGATCTCAGCACTCGCAATATTTGGCCTATTTGGTGTAGGCCTATGGATGGTTGATCTTTCTTACTACAGTGAGTGGTACAAAACAGCACCAGACTACCACCGTTCGGTAGGCATTCTTTTGGCTGCCGTTACCATTATCCGCTTGCTTTGGAAGCTAGTTACCGCGTCACCTAATGTGGAAGGTAAAAGCTATGAAGTTGTAGCGGCGAAGATCGCTCATGGATTTATGTACATTAACTTAGCGGTTCTATTTATTTCAGGTTATTTGATTTCGACATCAGATGGCCGTGGGATCGAGGTATTCAATTGGTTCACTGTACCAAGTATGGGTGAACTATTTGCAAACCAATCTGATCTCGCAGGAACGGTTCACTACTATGCTGCATGGGTACTGATTATTATGGCATCAGTGCACGCCTTAGCGGCGATAAAACACCACGTTATCGACAAAGACGATACGCTACGAAAAATGATAGGAGCTTCAAAATGAAAAAGTCAATTATCGCTACAGGATTAGCATTTGCTATGGCAATGCCTTTCGCTGCGAACGCCGCTGATTACGTGATTGATACAAAAGGTGCGCATGCTTCAGTTAACTTCAAAGTTAGCCACCTAGGTTACAGCTTTATCCAAGGTCGTTTTAACACATTCTCAGGTGACTTCTCATTTGATGAGAGCAACGTTGAAGCGTCTAAAATCAACGTAACGGTTGATACAACTAGCCTTGACTCAAACCACGCAGAGCGTGATAAGCACATCCGTAGCGGTGATTTCATCAATGCTGGTAAGTTTTCTGATGCGACATTCAACAGCACAAAAGTGGTTGATAAAGGCGACGGCAAACTTGAAGTTATGGGTGACCTTAAACTTCACGGTGTAACTAAGCCTATCGTTATCGAAGCTGAATTCATCGGTGCTGGTCAAGACCCATGGGGTGGTGAGCGTGCTGGTTTCGTTGGTACAACTCGTCTAGAGCTTGCTGACTTCAATATCCCAGTAATGGGCGCTTCAAGCTATGTAGACATGGATCTGCATGTTGAAGGTGTAAAGAAGTAATCTAGCTATCAACATATTTAGAAAGATCAAAATCCTAGTCGATACGAGATAGGGCAGCGTTAGCCGGTTATTTAGTAATATGGAAAGTAGCAAAGCAGCTAGAATATAGAGAAAGGCGCAAAGTTTTCACTTTGCGCCTTTTTTATTGAGGTAAATGGCCACGCGTTTAGGTCTGTTTTGTGTCAAACCTTTTACTGCGTCTTAAGCCACCATTTACCTCTGCCAGTCAACGTTGCAATGACTGAGTTATCTAGCTGAACGACTAATCCCTAATAGTTCAGCCTACGATTCGTTGCTTTGTTTCTAATGAAACGCTTGCTTTGTAAACAGTCGCTAGTTAAGCCGTTTCTAGTTCAGCCTTTGGAACCACGTTTAGGCGGTCGCCATAGATTGGACGTAGTGCTTGCATAACTTCAGTACGAGTCATCACACCGACCATTACGCCATTTTCTAGCACTGGAAGCATATGTGGTTGGCTTACTTTCATCGCTTTTGCACGCTCTTCTAAAGAAAGAGAGGTCAGGCGAGTGGCATAGCCCATGCTTGTTGTCGGGTACAGTTGTTCTTTATCGATACATAGGAACTCAGCAACATCGACCAGTTTGTCGTTTGCATCAATAGCCACTACGTCACGGCTCATTAGGTCTACCACTTTCTGACCTTTAGTCGGAATGTAGTCTTGGCACCAAAGGTCAACCATTACGTCGTGAACAGAGAGGATACCTACTAGGCGGCCTTCAACATCGCAAACAGGAGCGCTAACAAGTTGAGCATCTAAAAGTGAATCAATCGCCACTGAAGTAGGCATTTCTACGCTCAGTGTAATTGGTTGAGTGTTCATGATTTGCTTGATAGTAGTTGTAGTGTTCATAGTGGTTTCCTTAACTGACGTAATTTCTGTTGTTTGAGTTATTGCTGTAATTTTTGCCGCTTTAAGCTGCGGGCGACGGTAGATACTCCAATTGGCTAAGCCGACCAATACCGCACCACCTACAATGTTGCCGAATGTCACTGGTATTAAGTTTGCAGTGACAAATTTCATGATGTTCAGGTCTGCATACTGGGCTGATGTTGCGCCAATTTGCATCCAAAAACTCTCTGGTGCGAATGCTTGAATTGTGATGCCTAATGGAACCATGAACATATTCGCCACACAGTGTTCAAAGCCTGAGCTAACGAACATTGCAACGGGTAATACGGTCATCATTGCTTTAGTCATGGCGTTAGCTGAGCTGAACGTTAACCAAATTGCTAAACACACTAGTAAGTTACAAAGCACACCCAAAGCGAAAGCTTGAACAGGGCTGTGGTGTAGCTTGTGTTGAGCAATGTTTAGAGCGTTTAAGCCCCATTGCCCGCCATCCAGTTGATATAAGCCTGCTGCGCTTACCAAAGCCAGTAGGAACATGGCGCCGATAAAGTTGCCTACATATACCTTGCCCCAGATAGACAGCATTTTGGTGAAGGTTATCTGCTTATTAGCCCATGAAATGCTTGATAACACCGAACTGGTAAACAGCTCGCCACCACAAATAACAATCAGGATTAACCCCATGCTGAATGCAAGACCACCGGCTAAGCGACTTAATCCCCATCCTGCATCAGCGCTACCTGTGGTCACCGTGATGTAGAATAAAAAAGCAAGCCCGATGAATGCGCCAGCCATGATTGCCAAGCTCAATGTCATGCTGCTGGTTTTATTTGCTTTGCTTAATGCAAATTTCTCGGCTTCCGCCATCATTTCTGTTGGCGAGAACAGTTGCTGATTTTCAGAAGTGCTGGTTGCCATATCCCCCCCTTGAACAATCCGTCATGTGTAATTCCTAGTGTTAATGACTTGGTTAATCCGTAATGGTTAATCAGTAATGTTTTGCAGGGCTCGTTGTGTCCTGCCATTCCAGATTAGGGTGTTGGGGGGTAGAGGTAAAATTGATAATTTTTAGAAACCACATCAAAAATATTGATATAGATTCGGTTAGGCGTAGAATGAAATTGATTGCTCATCGGCTTAACAAAAAACGAGCAGCAGGACATAAGTTATTAAAAGAATTAAGGATAGATTTTGCGTTATTCATTAAAGCAACTCGCCGTCTTTGACGCGGTAGCAGATTCGGGAAGCGTAAGTCAGGCAGCTGATAGGCTTGCATTGACTCAGTCGGCGACAAGTATGTCTCTTGCACAGTTGGAAAAAATGCTCGGCAGGCCTTTGTTTGAAAGGCAGGGCAAGCAAATGGCGCTCACTCATTGGGGCATGTGGCTTAGGCCAAAAGCGAAGCGTTTACTGCAAGATGCACAGCAAATTGAAATGGGTTTTTACGAGCAGCATTTATTGAGTGGAGAGCTCAAACTCGGTGCGAGCCAAACCCCGGCAGAACACCTGGTTCCAGACCTCATCAGTATTATTGATAACGACTTTCCTGAGATGCGAATCTCGCTTGGTGTACAAAGTACCGATGCGGTTATAGATGGCGTATTAGATTACCAATATGACCTTGGCGTTATCGAAGGTCGCTGTGACGATAACCGAGTTCATCAAGAAGTGTGGTGTACCGACCATTTAACGGTGGTTGCATCGGCTCATCACCCATTTGCAAAGCGTGAACGTGTCAGTTTGGCGCAACTAGAACAAGCGAAGTGGGTATTGCGTGAACATGGCTCAGGTACTCGCAAAGTTTTTGATAGCTCTATTCATCATTTAATTGGTGATCTTGATGTTTGGCGAGAATATGAACACGTTCCTGTTTTAAGAAGTTTGGTTGCAAACGGCCCATATTTGACGTGTTTACCTTATCTCGATGTCGAGCAGTTTGTTGAATCTGGCCAGCTCGTTACTTTGAATGTTCCTGAGCTTGAAATGGAACGTACGCTTTCGTTTATTTGGCGTGCGGATATGGCAGAAAACCCACTGGCTGAATGTATTAAGCGAGAAGGTAAGCGCATGATGAAAGGTAAACCGTCAGTTCTATAACGGTAATTTGATAATATACTGATAACCTAATGTGTTGAATAAGCGATTCCGGTCTCTATCTGGTGATAAATGCACATTCGCGTACATTATTAATGTGATCATGATCGGCTAAAAGAAGGCGTTCTTCCCATAATATGCTTACTTGATTTTAAGTGAGGCTAAATCCGGTGCGATGAATTTCGTAATTAGGCTTTAGAAATAGTATGAGTACATTAGTCGCGATTTCATTAACAACAGGTATTTTGTCAGGTCTATGGGGATGGATAGCTATCTCTTTCGGCTTGCTGTCATGGGCCGGTTTCTTAGGTTGCACCAGTTATTTTGCTTCGCCAACGGGCGGTGTTAAAGGACTAGCAGGCAGCTTACTGACCAACATGACAGGTGTATTCTGGGCAATGGTGATTATCGAAAGCTCTACCTTCGCAGGGTTAGAGATTTTAGGCTATATGATTACCGCTATTGTCGCTTTCTTTATGTGTATCCAAGCCAAACAAGCGTGGCTAGGTTATATCCCAGGAACCTTCATTGGTTGCTGCGCGACGTTTGCAGCAGGCGGCGATTGGCAACTTGTCGTGCCATCTTTACTGCTTGGTGGTGTATTCGGATACTTGATGAAAGCAACGGGGCTTTGGCTTCACGAAAAATCGACTCAATCTTCGGAAGCGGTTGAACAACACGCTAAGCAAGCCAAGGCTTAATTCGTTAACCTAGCCTTAATTCGTTAACCTAACCTTAGTTTAGTCACTGTGAACTCTTGCAAGATAACCCCCAATTAATTTGTATATCGATTTATACAGGCACACCACTTGGTGTGCCTTTTTTGGTTCTGGTTTTGGTTTCTTAATCAATTCAAGAAATTATCGACAGAAGAACTAATAGCATTTATCAGATAAGCAAGAAGCTAGGTATTTCCGTTTGCCATGGTGATCACGCGTTTTAAAGTCCATCTCAACAACAATGGAATACAGTCTTGTCCTTGATTCTCACAATGAGACACGATCGCTAAAGCCAGGTCTGGTTTTGCGTGTTTCTTGAGAACTTTAGCCACAACTTTTTTCGCTGGAATAGGGTGGTCATAAGGAATCTTAACCATGTCTCTGAAAAAGTTCTCAAACCCATTCATATACAAGTAGTGCTCGATGTCTCTGTCAGGCAGTTCTGTGAGGCGATGTCGTTCTTGATCATTACCAAGTTTAGATAACACAGTCGCAGCATACTTCTTACCAGCAGCGTCTCCGTCAGTCACCACGTGCCAATCGATGCCAAATTCTTGCGCGACTTTGATCAGTGCCTTGAGTCCTGATTGAGCGAACTCAATAATTTGAACGCCTTCCGCAGCAAGGTTATACCCACATTGGTTGGCTAACTCGTTAAACAACCAGACTTCGGTTTCACCTTCTACCAACAACCAACAGCGAGCATACAGAGCGCCGGACCGGTGAAAACGAATATGAAAACCAATTCGACGAAGTTCATCTTTGCTGAAGTGGTTCACATTGAGCTGGTTGGCTATGGTTTTATCTGACTGACGTACCAAACGACGAATCGATTGAAGCGGCACAGCAGCAAGTAGATCGCCACTGTTGGTGGTCAGGATTTTTTGCATGGGCAGCTTTTGCATCAAGCTCCAAGCCCTTGCCAAGTGCGTTGGGTGCAATCGACCTTCTGGATCTTCAAGGATCAAAAGAGGGCGAGCACATCTTCTTAAGTCATTTGGCCCTTTTGCTTGCAAATAGGCATTAAGTAACCCCATGAATAATAAGCGAGTTTGTTTGTTTTTGGTCTCTTCGACCAATTGATGAATGCTCTTGTCGTTCGCACCAGCTGAGTAAAGTAACCCATCACGCGGTTTTCTCGGATTTTTACGTGAGACACTCTTAAATGAGAAGTAGTGTTCTATTAAGCTTTGCATCGACTCAAGACTACTGCGCATTTCACCTTTATTAACATGTCCGGGTATCGCCATAAGGCGACGGCAGGTGTTGTCGATGCGTTTTTCTATCCTTGCCTGACGCCCATTTCCGTTTCCATTGCTGCCATTACCATTGGTTGTTTGACTCTGGCCGTTACCATTTCCACTCACATTATTAGCGTGCCCGTTACTAGCATGAACGGTGTTAGTGTGAACATTACCCGGTAGATGAGCATTGTGGTTAAGTGAATTGCCGTTGAAAGGGCGATCGAAGTGCCTTGCGTCTCTCAAACGAATTACAGGGTGTAACGTCATTAATTCTTGAGCGAGCTTTTCTGAGTGATGAAGCTTGAGAGGGTTTCCGTCCAACCCCAAAAATGCATAGTGTGTGGTCGTTTCATATTGTTCTAACGTGGCACTGATTCGATAATAGATACGAAAAACACCAAACTCGTCTTGAACCCAAACCGGTTTGAGTTTGCGATAACGTCCTGCATTTAGCTCACTTTTATCGTTGGCTTTTAATGCGAGAACAATTTGAAGGTGTTGAGACTGTGGATGTGAAACTGAGTAATCGACATGGAAATCGGTCATTTCGAAGTGATATGGAACTCCGTCTGAAGGGAGAACGACGGAAAGGGCATCCAATAATGAAGACTTACCCCAAGTATTTTCACCAATAAGCGTGGTTAGCTCATCAAACGCAAGAGACATGCGCTTAATACCTCGAAAGCCAGAAATCTCGATTCTTTCTAGTTGCATAGGCTTACTCCTAACGGAAGGCTCTGCTAATTGTTTGAAAGCTAACAGATATCTTTAATCATAATCGAAAAACACAAATCTGGTATGCTCACCTGTCACAAAACCCGTTGTTTATTTATACGGTGCAAAATGAGATTTTCGATCTATCTCGAGTATTTTTTTGCAGTGCAGTTTCATAAAATTCACGATTCTGTCATGATTCTCGACCTAGTATGAAGGGACAAAGAGAGAAGAAAATATGACTAAAAAGAATAAGCCGACAAAAATAGTGTTGGCACACATCAACGACACCCACTCATACTTTGAACCAACCTCGTTACAGCTATCACTTAAAATGAACAACCACATCATTGAACCTTATGTCAGTACTGGTGGCTTTGCTCGAATTTCAACACGCTTCAAACAAATAGAACAAGATGCCCAGCGTCAGAAGGTTGGAACCCTGTTCCTGCATGCTGGTGACTGCTTCCAGGGCACTTTGTACTTTTCTTTATTCAAGGGAAAAGCCAACGCCGATTTGTTGAACGCCCTTAATATAGATGCCATGACGCTCGGCAATCACGAGCTAGACATGGGTAATGAGCCCGTTGCGATTTTCTCTAAAAGAATCAAATTCCCACTGTTGGCCGGTAACTGGAACCTATCGAATGAGGATATCAATAAAACTCATACCTTAGCGGACAACGAAATTGTTAAGCCTTATCTGACTGAAACGCGAAGTGCTTCTTTTATAACGAAAGAGTTTGATAGCGAGAAGGTTGCAATATTCGGCTTAAGCATCGACAAGATGGCAGGCATTGCCAATCCAGATATCGATACACCATTTGAAAATGCTTTAGAAACCGCAAAAGCGACCATTGAGCAGATTCATAAAGCTGGTATCAACAAGATTGTGTTACTTAGTCATCTTGGTTACGAAGCTGATTTAGAGTTAGCAGCCAACGTAACAGGTATTGGTGTCATTGTTGGTGGTCATAGTCATCGCTTACAAGGTGATTTCTCTGATATTGGCTTAGTTAAAGACGATGACTACGGTGTGAAAGTCGATGACACCTATGTTGTGCAAGCGGGTTTCCACGCCATGAGCCTAGGACACTGCGAAATCGAGTTCGATGCTGAAGGTAAAGTGACTCACTTCAACGGTAAGAACGAACTGCTGTTAGGCCGTCGACTGTTTATAGATGCAAAGCTAAGTGAAGTAGGGCAAGACGACGCTCATGACATGGCGTGTGAGTTTTTGAATAATCACCCTAATATTGCAGTGTGTAAGAAAGATCCCGAGCTGCAGAGCATTCTGACGGATAAATACCAGCCGAGAGTTCGAAAGCTTCAACAACAAGTCATTGCTCATGCAGACACAACACTGCGCCATATTCGGATCCCAGATGAGAAAGGTCCAAGTCAGCTTGCTCCGTTGGTTGCTCAATCATTTCACTACTTGATGAATAAGAAAGGGCATCAAGTTGAGTTTGCTATCCACAATTCTGGTGGAGTGCGAAATTCACTCAATAGTGGTGATGTATCCGTTGCCGATATTGCCGGAAAACTACTACCGTTTGCCGTACCTATTGGTGTGTATAACGTAAAAGGTGAAACGATCGCAGGCATGCTCGAAGGGGCAATTAACAACGCGCTCGATAATGGTGTGGTCGGTACGGGTTCTGGCAGCTTTCCTTATACTCATAACTTGAGATTTTGTTATCACAAAGAAGCACCCTTAGGACATAGGATTCATCATCTAGAAATACACTCTGAAACATCCGGTTGGCAGCCTGTGTCTCGCGACCGAATTTACCGAGGCGCGTCGTCAGCCTACACCATGAAAGGAAAAGAGGGCTATAACGCCGTCTTAGATATGATAGGTGATGGCGTGGTGACGACCGATTCTATGGCAGACTGTTTTATCGAGTTTCTACAAGAATACCCAGAGTCTCTTAAACACAATGAACCGCTGAATTGCATGGAGTGTTTTAGATAATCAGCATCAATGATAGCACTTAACATTATTAGTTATAGCTGTTTATAAATTTGGCACTGTTTATGCTTTATTCCTGCAGGTCACACTTCTTGTGGAGATAAGCATGGATAAGAAAGATTGGTTAGATGCAGTAGCGGTGGTTGGTTGGGTATCGATTTGGTCTGCGTTAGTGTATTTGATACCGACTGCAGGATTGTAATTTACGCGAGATTGTAATTTGCGCAGAATTATTACTTGATCGTTTTGCAGTGTAACTACGCAGTGCCATCGTGAATTTGGTTAGCGGATTTATTCTTAGAATCAATTCGAGTGTCTATTTGACAGGGTGGCATCAATAAGAAAGGAGCATTTGCTCCTTTTTTGTATTTCTAGTGCAAATTTTAATAGACGAAACACAAATAGGGGAATATTATCCACGCGTTTGGGGAGTAGTTAGCGCAAGTTTACATGTCGTCATCTCGTTAGGCTAAGAGCCTATCCGGTATGTAAAGGTGAAATCCCATATTTCACTTCAACGAGACCAACGCAATCACAGTCAAGATCCGTCGTGGAACTTGATATGTTTTGTTTGCGGAAGGTCTTTGTAAAGTTCTTCCGCCCGGAGGAATAATGAACTCAACTCAATCTCTATTATCTACAAATAGTGAATCCTTTTTTTCATCGCCAATCATGACGACTTATGCGGGTTTTTTCCTGCTAACAGTGATTCTCGTCTCAATTGATATCTATCAGACTCGTGGTGGGAACGTCACAATTAAAAAAGCGGCAATCTGGAGCGTTTTTTGGTTTGTACTTGCATTTTTGTTTGCTGGTTCTATTTACTTATTCTGGGACATTTATGCACCAAATAGTGACTACACAGCGCAAAAAGCAACCGTGTCATTCATTACGGGTTACTTGCTAGAAAAATCACTCAGTGTAGACAACCTATTTGTTTTCGCGATGATCTTTGCTCAATACCAAGTTCCTGAGCATCTAAGACCACGTGCGCTTCTTTGGGGCGTAATTGGTGCATTGGTACTTCGTGCAATTATGATCGCACTAGGCGCACAGCTATTGGCGGAATACCACTGGGTACTTTACGTGTTCGCTGCGTTCTTGATTGGTACTGGTATTAAACTGGCGTTAGACAAGGGCGAAGAGGAAAGCGTGAATACACTGCCTGAAAAGCTACTTCGTAAAGTGATGCCGGTAACCGAAGATTTCCATGGCCCTGCATTAATGGTTAAACAGGGTGCTAAATGGGCATTCACTCCAATGATGTTGGTGATCGGTGCGATTGCAGTTATGGATGTGATGTTTGCATTGGATTCTATTCCTGCGATCTTTGCGGTAACACAAGAACCTTTCTTAGTACTTGCTGCAAACGTATTTGCGTTACTTGGTCTCCGTTCTTTGTACTTTGTACTGCAAGGCATGATGGATAAGTTCATTTACTTGAAGCCTGCGCTGGCATTCATCATGGTCTTTATTGGTGTAAAAATGCTACTGGTTGATAGCGAATGGGCTATACCGACGTATTGGTCGTTGGCGGTGCTGATTTCTACCATGACGGTTGCGGTTATAGCGTCGATTTATGCTAAGAAGCCAGACATTGAACAAGTGAATTAGAAACAAATATAACTTATCGAAAAGTTTATAATCGGTATGTGGTCGATGAAGTGGAAAAATTATTTATGTAAAATTTCTGTGACATTGGCCACTATGATTTGAAGGGTATTTGTACTAAATGCATGATTTTAACGCCATTGTGAATTTATAGTCACCATTTGTGAATATGTATTTTCATGCGTTGTTAATGGTTTGTTTTATTAGAAAAACTAATCTGAATGCCCAAATTTAGTCATTTTTTAACGTGTAAAAAATCACCTATTATTCTTGTCATCAGAACGAACCACTTAAACAAATTTATAGAGAGGCAATCATGGCTCAAGCAATGCAAATGAATACTATCGCTGTTCCTAACTCTATGGATAAGAAGACCTACTCGGTTAACTTCAAAGGATTGATTGCACACATTTTCGATATTCTTTTTGTAGACAACTCTCCACGTAGTTACTACTCAAGCGACCTATCTGGTCACATGCAACGCGATATCGGTATCAACCGTTAATCTCCGCGTTAACATGTAAAAATATAGAATTTTAAGAAAACGCCAGCTTCTGAAGCTGGCGTTTTTGTATCTGCAATAAGCTGTGTATCTCAAAGAAACTAAGCATTTAAAATAAACTAAGCACCTGAAAACTCATCACCTGAAAGAAAGACTTAGGCATAACGGTCTGTATTTGAGCGCCAGTAAATTCGCTTCGTACAAGGATCACGGTATGTCACACGCCAGCTGCAACTCACCATTGATTAAACTCTGTTTACTTGCCTTACCGATCGGCTTTTACTCTTCTGTGTCGATTGCACAAACCTGGAGTAATGAAGGTCAACCTGCGCAGGTTATCGAACTGTTCACCTCTGAAGGTTGTTCAAGTTGTCCGCCTGCTGATGCCTACCTTAGTACTTTTGAAGACGACCCTAATCTTTGGACACAAGTCATTCCTCTCGCCTATCACGTCGATTACTGGGACTACCTAGGGTGGGGAGATAAGTTCGCGAGCAAGGCATTCAGTCAGAAGCAACGCTTGTACAAAGCTTATGGGGTAACAAGTGGTGTTTATACCCCGGGCTTTATCGTCGATGGAAAAGAGTGGCGTGGTTACTTTAATTGGCTAGACAGAACCTTGCCATCGCTCCAACAACAAATTAATCCTAAATTAACAGTGAACCATAAAGGCGATACGTTCAGCGTGCATTACGAAGGCAAAGGTGATTATGTCGCTCATATTACCTTGTTGGCGATGAACGAAGTCACCAGCGTTAAAGCGGGCGAGAACAGAGGTAAGAAACTTGAGCACGATTTTGTCGTGGTTTATGACGGCTATCGACGTGGTGAGTCTGAATGGCAATTCAATGTCGATTTTGATCCATTAGTCGCAACGCCAGATGCTGTAGCCGTGTGGTTAACCGAACCTAACTCGTATACACCGGAACAAACGGTAGCAGGGTGGCTGAATTAAACTTGCCATAACTTGATACTGGATGTGTTGTAGTGGGGCTCATTGCTAAAACACGAGAGAAAGGGGCGATTTAGTTACGTAATACTGCTGAAATACGTTAATATAGCGCGCTATTATTTTAGCTTTGAGTTCCTGCAATTAATGACTAACACCACAACACCAACCAACTTCTCTGATCTTGGCTTAATCTCTCCTTTGATGGCTCGTCTTACCGAGCTTGAATACCAACAGCCAACGCCTATCCAAGCGCAAGTTATTCCAAGTGTGTTAGCAGGACGCGACCTAATTGCAGGCGCAAATACAGGTTCAGGTAAAACCGCAGCCTTTGCACTTCCACTGTTACAACAAATCCATGAAGATGCACCTCTAGACCGTCGTTCAGGCAAAGGTAACTATGTTTCTGGCCTTATCTTGGTTCCTACACGTGAGCTTGCTAAGCAAGTTGCCGATAGCGTTAAGTCTTACGCAGTACATTTCAACGGTGCAATCAAAACTGTTTGTGTATTCGGTGGTGTATCGGTGAACACTCAGATGCAAGCGTTACGTGGCGGCACAGACATCTTGGTGGCAACACCGGGTCGTTTGCTTGATCTGATCTCAAGCAACGCTATCAAACTCGATAAAGTAAAAACGTTAGTGCTTGATGAAGCTGACCGAATGTTGAGCCTTGGCTTTACAGAAGAACTTGATGCACTCTTGAAGCTATTGCCGAATAAGAAGCAAACCTTGCTGTTCTCTGCGACTTTCCCTGAGCAAGTTAAAACGCTGACTCAAGAATTACTGAACGACCCAATTGAAGTCCAACTTCAAAGTGCCAATGCGAGCACGCTAGTTCAGCGAGTATTCGAAGTCGAAAAAGGCCGTAAGACAGCTTTGTTGGCGCACCTGATTCAACAACACGAATGGCGCCAAGCTCTTATCTTCGTGAATGCGAAGAACAGCTGTGAACATTTGGCTGATAAGCTTTACAAGCGCGGTATCATTGCGGAAGTATTCCACGGTGATAAAGGTCAGGGTTCTCGTACTCGTATCCTAGAAGATTTTAAATCTGGCGAGATTGACGTTCTGATCGCGACAGACATCGCAGCTCGTGGTCTGGATATTGAAAAGCTTCCTGTAGTGATCAACTTTGACTTACCACGTAGTCCATCAGACTACATGCACCGTATTGGCCGAAGCGGTCGTGCAGGTGAGGTTGGTTTAGCATTATCTTTGATCGATCACGAAGACTACCATCACTTCACAATCATCGAGAAGAAGAACAAAATTCGTCTTGAGCGTGAGCAAATCGAAGGCTTTGAAGTGGATGAAGAAGCAACCGCTGCACTTGTTGCTGCGTTAAAACCGGTTGCGCCACCGGCTGGTACAGGCAAGAAGAAAAAGAAGAAAGCGCCTAAAAACCAAGACGTTTGGTTGAGAAATAACTGATATTGAGTCAGTAAGCAATAGAATTCCTAAAGGCGCTTAATTGCGCCTTTTTTTGTTTTTTTATTCCACGTTTAGCGAATCAGCGTAACGAGATTAAACGACACTCTTGACTCTAAATAGGTCTGTGAATAATTTTCCTATCATCAAAATGATGACCAGTGTGGTTAACATTAGCAATGGTGTTTGAATCTGATAAACCGGTGTTAGATTAAGCGCGCCAGATGTCAGTACGACCAGCAGGTTTATACCAAGTATTCGATGCACCATAAGTTTAGGAGTCGCAAACACTTTCCATATCACTATGCTGTTGATGAAATAGAACAACGCCAATTGCCACAATTCAGTCATCATCGGCATGATAAAGATATATTGCAGCAAGATAACCGTGCCCGTTCCAATGACACCAAAAAACGCATCCTTAATAACACTGGGCGGCATAGTTGGAAGCATTGAAGAAAATATGCCAGCAATCATCGGGAAAATAAAACCTCCCGGTACAGGCAGGTATATCCAAACCAATAACGACGTGACGAACATCGAGACACCTTGTAAGACTTTTCTCCCATCTTCATTAAGGTGTTGAACAAACGTACGGTGCTCATGGTGCCAAGAAACGTTATTCTTCTCACTCATCACAAATGGCACATCATCAATCAATGACGAGTTTGGTGCCATTAACTCGAGTTTTTCCATTTTTTTGGTGAGAGCGACCCAATCAATAGCTTGAGTCAGTTCACCCGAGGCGATCTCAAGCAGACGCTCTTGAATATGCGCCATTTCGGCGATTCGTAAACGCCATGCGTGAATATTTTCTTTTAGGTGATAACTCCCAGCGAGCGGCAAATCCAACAGTTGATAGAGCTTTTCAATATTAGCGGTATTGGACTCTAAGGCTTCTATATCAAGGTTGTTGGTATCGCTCATTGCTGTTATCAGCGTTTCTCTGCTTGTTTCAAATCGTTGTACAAAGCTCTGCTCAGTGTTTACAGGCCAGATCAGACGATAAACAATCGAGAAGGTGATAACGCCTAGCAAAGTTTCTTGTATTCGTAGAACTGCAAAATAGAATGTAATTTGGTTATCGAATCCACCCATACAAGAGATGATGGAGCAAACCGCGAAGCCTATTGAAAAGACATAACCGTATTTTTCATCACTCGACATGAAGATGCATGTACCGAGAAATAAGGTGAAAAACATCAGAAATAGAAAGCGGTCTTGCGAAAACATCGCAATCAAGAAAAAGGCATAACCAGTCCCTAATAAGGTGCCCATCAATCGGTTATGGCCTTTGTTGATTGAATGAGCAAAGCTCTCGTTCAGTGCCATGACCGCAACCGCAATTGCCGCCCAATAAGGTTTCTCCCATTGAAACCACAAAGCAACACAGATAGAGATAACAATAGCGAGAGCCGCTTTAATGGCTTCTTTGGTCGATGCACTGAACATAAATGCCATCCAACTATTTGATTATTTTGATTGAAGCTGTCATGCCGACACGAAGTTGCAAGTCTTCAGGCACGTTATCGAGTACTACTTTAATTGGTATACGCTGAGCGAGGCGAATCCATTGAAAATTAGGGTTCACGTTGGGAAGAAGGTCATTACCAGTACTGCCATCTTGTGTCGCAATGCCAAAGCCAATGCTTTTGATATGGCCTTCCAGTTGAATATTGTTGTGCATCATAAGAGTGACAAGCGCTTTGTCGTTAGGGCCAACATTCACGAGATCAGTTTCTTTGAAATAGCCTTCGATCCAGAAACTGTCTTCATCGATCAGCGCAACTACCGGTGTATTAGCGACGACTTGAGAGCCTTCTCGTAGGTTTAAGTTCGTGATGAAGCCATTCGTTGGAGCGTAAACCTTGGTGTATTTGAGATTTAAATGTGCCTCTTCAACATTGGCCTTTGCTAGTGCAACGTTAGCTGCATTTGTCTCAACCGCGTTGTTCAGGTTATTCAAGGTCAGCACTGGCAGCGCGCCAGGCGTTCTTTTTTCTAAGTTCAACGCGCGTTGCTCTTCGTTTTTAGCTTTTGCTAAGAGCGCGCGAGCCTGTTTCTGTGTCGCGAGTGCTTTATTGTAGGCCGCTTGATAAATACTTGGATCGATCTCAAACAGTAGATCCCCTTTAACTACCTGTGAGTTGTCTTCAATATGGACTTTAGTTACTTGCCCGGTGACTCGAGGGGTAATAGAAACTATGTAAGCGCTGACCTGACCATCTCGAGTCCAGGGATTACTCGAATAAGATTGGTAATAGCTATAAACCACAGAGCTTGCGGCAACGACCAGTAGTAGCGTGATTAGATAACGTTTAATCAAGGTGAATTCCTCAGAAGATGGTAATGAATTGACCGATAACGCCGACGAAAATCACGATTAGGCTTAATTCGGCAATTGCAGGGAAAGCGACATATTTATGTAGCCCAAGTTTTGTCGCGATTGAGCCCGTCAATATCGTCAATACATAAGCTAACGCGATAACCAATAGCAAAGGAGGGAAGTAGATCTCACCCCACACGAGTTCATGTGGCATTGTGTTCATGGGTCTGTCTCTATCGTTTGAAGAAGGATACGATAAAGGAACTATGGCAATGTTAATAATCGTATATAGAGGATCGGATCCATCAAACTTAGGTAGGTTTAGGTATATACTAGAAAGAAGAGTTAGCAAAAGGCACAAGTCATTAGCTATTTAGCTCCGTCTTTTTATCATTATTATTCTGATGCAGTAGATATTTTTCTATTTCATATGCATGACTAAGAAAGTAAGCACATCAAAATGAACTTTAGTATTGAACAACTTCTCGCGTTTGTGACCGTTTATGAACAACGGTCATTCAGTAAAGCAGCAGTAAAACTCAACAAGCACAGAACGACCGTCGGCCAGGTTATTACAAATTTGGAAGACCACCTTGCTGTGCATCTTTTTGAAAGGGTCGGCCGCTCTGTAGAACCAACGGAGGACGGGCACCTCCTTTATCACTACGCAAAACAGACGATTGAGCAAGCTCGTACTTTTGACAAAGTGGCGTTGAGCCTTTCTTATGGTGGGTTAGAGAAAATAACAATCGCGTATTCTAGTTTCGTTCCACAACGAGTTTTGGTCGATATACGAAAACGACTTAAACACGATTTCCCAATGATGCGAGTGAACTTTCTAGTTAGGAATAAGAACGAAATTAAACAAGGAATACAAAGTGGGGAATATCACTTCGGACTTGTGAATGCTCACAATAGCCGAGCGATGCATAGTTTTGATTCTACTTTCCTTGGGCATTTTGAGTTCTATCCATTCGGACAGAAAGGGGGAGCGCTCTCACATATAGACAAAGATGAAGTATTAGTGGCACTAAGGAACTCTAAACAGTTCGTATTGAAGTCTCTGATTGATGAAGGGATGTCTGAGAAGATTATTGTTAGCTCTGACTATGAGGAAATCGATCAGCTTTCGTTAATGATCAAAATGCTTGAAGAGGGTTTTGGATGGGCACTTCTTCCTAAGGCATTTTTTACCGACTCTGAGTTTTCAAAACATTCAATTGAGCCCATTCACTCTGCGCAAATGGTGGAAGGATTCAAATTTGGATTCGCGTTGTGGTGCCCGCACTCGAAGCAAGTCAGTGGTATCAAAGGCTCCTTGGTGTCTGTCATTAAAGAGTACCGCGAGCAACTTATTGATAGTTTTAAGTCGTGAAAATTTGAGATATTAAAAAGGCGCTAATTATTCATTAGCGCCTTTTTAGACTTTGTTCAGCTAAAAGAAGAATTACTTCTTACGGCAGAACTCAGCGATTACGTACATTGATTGACCGCCGTTTGTTTTACCAGAAACAAGCTTAGGATCGTCACCAACGCTGATGCCACGGATAACAGTACCTTGCTTAATCACTTGGTTAGTCCCTTTGATTGGCAGGTCTTTGATTACTGTTACGTCGTCACCTTTCTTAAGTTCAACGCCGTTCACATCAAGAGGCTTATCATCAGCAGACATGCCGATTTGTGCCCAAACTGATGTTTCTTCTTCAAGGTACATCATGTCTAGTGCGTCTTGAGCCCAGCTTTCAGTGTTCAGACGAGTAAGTTGACGCCATGCCGTTACTTGAACTGGTGCCTCTTGACTCCACATGCTGTCGCTTAGGCAGCGCCAGTGGTTGATATCTTTAGGCTCGTCAATCTCACCAAGGCATTTGTCACATACCATAATGCCGTGATCCACTGTTACGTGGCTGTGTGGCGGTACCGCGTACGCAGTAAGAGAAGAATCAGAACCACATAGTTCACATTTAGATTGGCAGCGTTCTAGCATAGTAGCTTCAGAAGACATAATGGACTCACATTTATTAGGTATTAATTACGGGGGCTATTATCCACTTTATTTTCAATAAAGAAAGAGGTCGTACGGCATTCTGTCTTGATTAATTTTAGCCGAGATCAACCATTTGTGTTTTAACGTTGTATGCAAACGGTTAGCTAGAGAAGGTTGATTGGCCGCAGAAACAAAAATGCCAGCGGTTAGGCTGGCATTTGTTTAGTAGCAACGTTTTTTATTCTAAGAAGGAACCTGTTATTGATGCTGAAGTTAGCGCGTTGTCAATTAGGAAATCTACAGCTTGTGCCTGCATACTGACATGATGATCTGCATCCAAAGGTGTCGGTGTCGTCTTATCTTGCGGAACTACAAACGTACTGTGCGCAGCAACATCGCTGAACTTAACAAAGTCCTTCGCACCATCAGGGCTTGTGTTACTCGAATCAACCACCTTGAGGCCTAACTTAGTTGCTAACGGTGTCGTTCCCGCGAACGGAGCGTTTGCGACAGAGTTTGGTACTGTATCGTCACCTTGCACTTGAGCCATATAAATAGGCAAAAGAGGTGAACCAGAAGCAACTAGGTAAGAAGCATTGGTAAACGGATCCACAGTATCCAACACAGTTTGTGCAGCATAAGCGAACTGCTGAAAAGCGGCCGTCATGGTAGCTTTTTGCGCAGCGGTCGCGTTTGCTTCAAACGTTGTGTAGCACTGTTTGCTAGTAAGACTTCCACAGTTAGCGGTTGCGAAGCCTGCGTACTCAGTTGAAGCGCTCAATGCAACGCTGTGCTTAACTTGAGGGCCAAACTCTGTAGAACCAAGCAGAAGGTTAGATATTTGTCCCCCTGAGTTTTCAATTGCTGCTGAACTGAATGAGTAAAGCGAATTAGCTGCGACACTACCGAGAGTACGGTTAGAGACTGCAACTGCTGTTGTTCCAACAATACCACCTAGCGAGTGGCCTAAGAACTTCACTTGTGAGCCAGTAGTTAGATTAAATGCCTTCAATGGAGACGTTGTGAGTGCCCCAGCTTTTAATGAAACGGCTAAAGATGCGCGTAAGCCCATAACATCAAGCGCACTTTGACGCACGTTATCGCGAGCGACGGGTAAGTTCGCCAAGTTCAGATAAGCTAACACGTCAGCGTTTGCCGAACGAGTATCATCTAAACTACGTGTACCATGGAGCGGTAAGTCAATCGCCAATACAGCTACACCTGCTTTTGCAAGGTTGTAAGCGAAAGCATAAGCGTTTTCTTTCGCTGAGGTGATACCGTGTTGGTAGATCACAACATTAGTAGGATCAGAACCATTTGGCGTAAACAGTAAGAGTTCGACGTCTTCTAATGATTTAACTTGAGGAACAGGTGAGTATTTGGTGATGACTCGCTCGCTATCAAGTGCTGAACCATCTTTAAGAGTCAAATTTAAACCAATGAGTTTAAGCTGCTCTGTTTGACTTGTCGCTAATATACTTGCATCAATACCAGCAGCAATAAGCTGAGCGGCCATGTTCGCCTTTTCTGCACTATTACTTAGAGCATTTGAAACCTTAGCTAGGCTAGGCATAGCGGATTCAAACGGCTGAGTATTCCATTTGCTGCTGCTTGTTTCTAAGTAGTGAGGTAACTTAACCGACCCTTGACTTACATTGACATCTGCACTTGATGCATCGTACATCGCCCCAATAGCAAATTTGGCTTTAGCAATCTTAGTCGAGTCGCCGCCACCAATGTATTTATCAAAATCAGTGTCATTGGCTAATGCTGTTTTGAATGTTACTGCAGGAAGAAATGACATAGTGTAAGCGGCTTTTAGGTCAACCGAATTAGGGTTTGCACTGCCTTTCCATACACCATTTAGGTTCGCAGAAGCCAACCCAGTCGCTGTTGCTGCTTTTGTCGCGAAAAGCGAACCGCCAACCGACTCGGTGGTAAACCACGTCGAGTAGATGATGTCTTTGGTATCAAGGCTAACCTTGCCGGCGGCATTCGCCCCTGCAAAGATTTGCTCTACACCCTGAGTTACTTTCTGAGCTTGAGCTAAGCTGCCGTCAGTATACGTTACTGAACTTGATTTCAGAGCCGCGTAGCTTGACGACATACCTACCGGGTCGCCATTAACATCGGCCAGTTCATTCGACAGTGCCAACACATATTCGCTTGAAGCATCGAGTGAATCTTTAAATACAATAGTAAAGGCATCCGTTGCAGCGCTAGATAACACATTAAAGTGCGTACCTAGAGTCAGTACGTCTGTAACCGTTGGTGGTGTTGTAGATGTCAGTGAACTGCTAAGTTTTAGAATGTAAACGCCGCCAGTCGCGACACCGTCGGCAAGACCGGTACCTTCGAAATTCATAATGATTGGCATCGAAGTAGACCAGCCATCCATGGTATTCATAGCCGCGATTGGATTCGTTAACGAATCTTTGCCACCCGTTGGTAACCCGAGAGTGCCATCCGTCGTGTCCATCAGAGCAAAGCTTGGCAGTGGAACCGCTTTGTTAGCACCACTTAGATGAAACTTAATACTCGTTGTGCGAGCCAGTGAATCTTGAATGTACTGCTCATATTTAACGGCGGTTGAGGCACCTGAACTCGAAGAGTCATCACCACAACCTGCAAGAAATATCGCCGAAGCAAGCAGCGAAACACTAAATAACTTTTTCATGTTTGAATTCCGTTTAGTTAAAGGTGTAGTTCAATTGAATTGCAGATAGGTAAGCTACTGCATCACCTGAAAACTCAAGCTTTTGACCCAGTTCGTTAGTTTCCGTGAAATCACCATCTTTACTTTGTACAAGTGCAAAACCAGCATCAATAGAAAGATCTGGGCTGTATTGGTAAGTCAAGCCAGTGCTGTACCAGTAACGATCGCTATCTGGGATACTTAACGTTGCTTGACCAGCTTGCTCGTCATAGGCAAGACCCGCCCTTAGTGTCCACTCTTGATTCAACTGATAAGTCGCACCCAACGAGTAGCGGTTGTTATCCTCGTAGTGTTCTGTCTTTTTAAAACACACACCATCTTTACAATCTGGACTGGTGGCTTTAAGTTCTTTAAAACTGCTCCAACCCGTTTGTTGCCAACCGTAGTGGATAGCCCACTGATCGGTCAGTTGGTGGAAAGCCGATATTTCAATAATTGAAGGTAAGGTAATTTTTAAGCGGCCAGTCGTTGTAGTTGCGCTACCTTGTACGATTCCACCGGTGTAATCTTTGAAATCACCATCGTCAAAATCAAGGTCAACTTCCGAACGATAAGCGATAGAAAATCGATTGTTTTCATTCAATTCATATAAGCCACCCACATTCCAACCAAATGCGAATGTTTCGCCAGTCATACTGATTAACTTCGTCGACGAAGGATCACCAGTAACATTTGAAATAGCACCTTGGTGTCGGTTGAGTTCAGCTTCTGCATAAACAAGGTTTACGCCAGCACCAATGCTGAATTGGTCGTCGATTCTATACGCTACGTTTGGGTTTAAATTGACAGACATTAGTGATGTATCACCAGCTAGATCACCCGCGTAGATATCATCTGGGTAATCGGTAGCAACACCGTAGTTGGAAAACATACCAATGCCCCAAGCCCATTGCTCATTGATTGGGCTAATGTAGTAAGCACCAGGTACAATCTGAAGGGGAGCGACGTCTTTAGATGTCTGACTTTGCCCGCCAGAACCTGGAACATTGTTTTGAGTAATGTCTACTTCTGGATCAACGACAGAAACCGCGCCTGAAAATTGGGCTGTATCAAATAGGGTCATTGCAGCGGGGTTTCTCGCAAGTACACTCGCGTTGTCGGCAACTGCACCTTCACCTGAAAATGCGCGTCCAAGGCCTGAGGCAGAATGCTCAGCAACTTGGAAACCAGCCGCAAGTGAATTACATGCAAATAGCACAGAAAGCGAAACGAGAGAGCGTTGTATTGTTTTCATCCTTGACCCTCCTAGGGCATCAAATCTCATTCTTATTGTTGAAAACACACTGAGCATTCTTATTTGTGATGCTCCAATGTAAATGACATGTTAAATTCATGTTTCATGTAAAGTCAAAGAATGAGTTATCATTTTGTGAAGTTATATTTATGAGGGGCGGGACTTTAGCATTTATAATATGCATACAATCAATGGTTTATTCGTGGTTGGAGGTGTGACCAGAATGTTTATGCGCATTAACGGAATAAATAGTGTTCAATTGCTTAAATATGTAACAACTTTGTTTATGTTTACCGTTAATCGCTAAATCGGCATAATACGGTTTCATTTACGATGGCATTAAATTGGAATTTAAGTTTGGAATTACTCGCGATAGAGTTTCTTGGAAAACCGCTTCGTTTAGAAGGTTCAATGGCTGGTTGGCAACAGCTGTTCTGGGATAATACACTTGTGTCTCAACTGGATGCGACCTCAGAGCAAGACAATGCTCGAACTCACTCATTCATGTTGCAATCTGGCGAAGATACGTTGCAGTGTCACGTCAAGGCGTCAGTTCAATGGCAGCCATTTGAGATGTACTACAAAGCCTCCGTCAATGGTCAAACGATTGCCGAAGGTAACCGCGACACTAAAGACATCGAGCAACAAACTCCCGTTGTAGCACCTAAACCTGAGAAGCGTTTTAGCTTAATTGGATTAGTGTCGCTTGGTATGAAAGCATTAAAAAGTGCCAAGCTAATCAAAGTCGTACTTGCCTCAGCGAGCTTGGCCGCGTATTCATGGCTGTTTTCAATTCAATTTGCTTTAGCTCTAATCGCTTGCCTTATGTTCCATGAATACGGCCATATTAGAGCGATGAAATACTTTGGTATGAAGACCAAAGGCATCTATTTGATACCGTTCCTTGGTGGTTTAGCGTTATCTGATGAGAAGATCAATACGCGCTGGCAAGATGTCGTTATCTCAATCATGGGGCCATTGTTCGGATTGATATTGTCTTTGGTGTTTATGGTGTTGTACTGGATCACTGGCGAGATGCTCTTTGCTGGGCTTGCGGTATTCAACGCGCTATTGAACTTGTTTAATCTATTGCCAATTTTGCCTCTCGATGGCGGACATGTACTGAAAAGTATCAGTTTCTCAATGAACAGCGTGCTTGGTATAGTATTGTGTATCGCAGCCGCTGTTGCTGGTGTGGTACTGAGTTATCGGTTGAATCTGACCTTATTTGGTTTCTTATTGATTATGGGTAGTGTGGAAATACTGTTCGAATGGAAAGGGCGTCACCACAGTCACTTGTTGCCATTAGACAAATACGGTCAAGTCGTGTCGTTTGTTTGGTATGTGGGTTTAGTGAGTAGTTTGATTGGTGTTATCTGGTATTTTGCATCTACTGGTGATCAGCTATTAAGCCTACCATTGCAAATTCTCGGTACTTAACAAGAACCAAAACAAAAAATGCCCTAGCCAATATGGATAGGGCATTTTTGTATTCGAAGTTTAGCGTCTAGACAAATGTAAAATTACGCTTTGCAATTTGGTCTTGGAGAACCCGATTGGGGAAGCGTTTTGATCGTCGCTTGCAGATCTTTGATACGCGTACTGTGCGAAGGGTGTGTAGAAAGCAGTTCTGGGGGCTGATTACCACCCGATGCCTTCGCCATGTTTTGCCATAGGTCGACACTTTGGTTAGGATCGAATCCAGCTCTAGCCATATACTCTAGGCCAACAACATCGGCTTCAGATTCTTGAGTTCGCCCATACGGTAGAATAACGCCATACTGAACGCCTAAACCTAAAGCAGCCATCGTCATACCTTGATATTGGCTGTATTCTGATGCACCTAATGCGATGCTAGTAACCGATAAACCAGTGTTAGCGATTTGAGACTGAGATAGGCGCTCGTTACTGTGGTCTGCTAAAACGTGCGCCACTTCGTGTCCGATAACTGTTGCGAGTTGGTCTTGATTAACCGCTACCTTAAGCAACCCGGTATATACGCCAATTTTTCCGCCTGGTAGGGCGAATGCGTTTACTTGGTCACTGTCAAAGACAACAACTTCCCATTCACTAAAACCTTGTTTAGGAATGTATTGCGTGATGCTGTTTGCAACGCACTGTACATAAGCGTTCGTTTTTGCATCTTTGCTGATGGGTTGTTCTTTCTTCATTTGTTCAAAAGACTGTGCTCCAAGCTGAGACATATCTTTATCTGAAAAAAGCAGTAATTGGTTTCTGCCTGTTGGGGAAGCGCTGCATGCACTTAGCCCAGCGAGTGTAAGAAGCGAGGCAAACTTCATCCATGACGTCATACAATATCCTCTGTGTATTCGGTTTTTATGCATGTTAACATCAACTTGTGTAATAGCTAGTAGCAGTAAGATAACTATTTCGGTAATAATCCCAGCAGTAATGCTAACGTTATTGGTTTTATCAACCTATTAACGATGATAAAACTGCACACGCGATAACAAAGCCAATAATTAAGGAACCTACATGAGTATTTGGAAAAAGCCCGTTGACCTAGAGATCTTCAACGCGACCTCAAAAAATACCTTAATTGAACACCTCAATATTGTATACACCGAGGTCAACGACAACTCTTTGGTGGCAACCATGCCGGTTTGTCATTTTACCCACCAACCTTTAGGTATGCTCCATGGCGGCGCATCGGTTGTGTTAGCAGAAACGCTTGGCTCATTGGCTGCTAATTTTTGCGTTCCAGAAGGCTACTATTGCGTTGGGCTAGATATCAACGCAAACCACGTTAGATCCATGCGCGAAGGTCATGTTGTCGGTACTGCTGAGCCTATTCACTTAGGTGTATCTACCCAAGTATGGCAGATAAACATCACGGATGAGCGTCAACGCTTAGTCTGTACAAGTCGTTTAACTATTGCTGTGAAGAAACATAAGCGATAATAGGCTAAGCATTAGTTAGCTGTGTTTGTATTTATAAGAAGTAATCTGTATTTAAAAATAGTCCGAGAAATCCATGGTCATAACGTTTAAAAGTGGGAAAATCATCGCAACCGCACATGAGCTTGTCGTTCGTTTGGATGGTGAGCACAGAGTAACGCTACAAGCTCAAGTTGATGCAATCCAACTGATAGGAAAAGGGGCAAATGTCATTTCAGCCAATGGTTCTGAATGCAAGTGGTCGATTAAATTAGACAACGAACAGCAACTTCGAGATATTGCCAATGAAATCGGCTGCGATGTGATGTAATCGTATACTGCAAAAGTACTTAGACCTTCTATTTGAATCAAATCTTAGGACACCATACCTAATAAATCGCAAGAAAATCACATCAGTAAGATTGATTTTAAGTCTTAAAATAGGGAAACTGAATTCAATGTCCTTTGAATAAGTTTTCCTCTTTATGAGCAGCCCAAGACTTCGCGTTCAATTTGAAACCCTGTTTGAATACTTCGATGGTAAAGATTCTGATGTTCAGCTCGACGACATCACGGATGTGCTTTGTTGTACCCGTCGTAATGCCCGGATGGTACTCAATAAGCTTGAAGAAGAAGGATGGATTGAGTGGTTACCTGCGGCTGGGCGAGGCAAGTTATCTCAACTTATTTTTAAGCAGAATCGTTGCGATGTCAGTGAAAACTTAGCAAGACGCTACTTACAAGAAGGTAAAATTGGACAAGCGCTGTCAGTGCTTGATCACAATGCAGCCAAGCTGACTCAAGTTATTCAAAATTACTTGGGTGTGCAATACCAGGAAGGTGAGCAGGTTATTCGTTTGCCTTATTACCGACCGCTTTCTATGCTTAACCCGACAAAGTCGATGCGACGATCTGAGCAGCATATTACCTGTCAGGTATTCAGTGGGTTAACACGTTTGGATGAGAACGATCAATTACAGCCCGATCTTGCTCATTCATGGCAAAAAATCAGCGATTATCAATGGCGATTCTTCTTGAGACCCGGAGTCCGTTTTCATAACGGAGAGCCTTTGTTAACCAATCATGTTGTGGATACGCTGCTAGCACTCGAACCTCTCAATATGTTCTCACATATAAAAGACGTCTCTTCTCCGGCAAACTGTGTGGTTGATGTCTTTTTAACGCGACCAGATAAACACTTCCCACTCGCTCTGACTGAATCCGTTGCCAAAGTCACCTTACCGATGATTTTACGTGGTGAAGACTACGATATTCGACCGATTGGTACCGGCCCGTATCGCATTGAAAAGAATGATGATAAACAACTCGTATTAACGGCTTTCAACGGATATTTTGGTTTTAGGCCATTGATTGATCGTGTTGAGGTTTGGGTTGTTGATGAGGCTTACTCTTCAATGGTTTACCCAAGTCTTTCTAAGCCTGTAATGGCGGATCGCGGCGATAGTGACGAAGTCGAACTTGATCCCGGCTGTACCTATCTACTGTTGAATCGAAAAAAGGGCATCGCACAAGATCCTGCATGGGCGCAATTTCTATCTAATACTTTGAATGCGGCCGATCTGTTTGTACACATTCCGAAAGAAACTGTTATCGATTTGGGAGTGTTACACGCTTATGGGATAAAGCCCGGTTGGTATGACATCAAGTTGAACACGCCGGTTTGTCCACCAGCGAATGCGAAACCAACCATTAGATTGGCTTACCAATGCCAACACCCAATGTTTCCAACTCTTGCGAAGGCTATTGTTACAGTGTTGAAGCAATATGACGTCGACGTTGAACTTTATGGTTACGAAACCGATCCTCCACACGCCGATAATGTCGATATTTGGATCAATCCAATGGGTATCGCCAACAATAGAGATGACGCGTTAGCGGGCTGGTTGATGGATTACAGCTTTCTCGATGAATCTAGCCCAGCGGACGATTTTGACCAGTGGTGTCATATGATTGATCGTTGGCGGTCCGGTGAATTTGAGCAATTCCCTGCAAGACAACTTGGTAAACAACTCGTACAAAGTAATCAATTGATTCCAATGTTCCACTGTTGGTTAGGCGTTAACAAAGATCAATGCGGTACGCTGCAAAACGCCAAGTGCAATGCACTCGGTTGGTTTGACTTTAGCCAAGTTTGGGTAAAACCGGACGTTGACTAAGACCAGAGATAACTTGATTAGGACAACACGATGCAAACGGTGATGATCACATTTATAACGCTGGTGGCGTTTGCTGCCAATTCAGTGTTGTGTCGTTGGGCTTTGATGGATCAAACCATTGATCCTTTGAGTTTCTCGATCGTTCGTATCATATCGGGTGCCCTTACACTTCTGATTTTATTAACTTTGTCTTCCCACTCTAAGTCTAGAGAGGAGCTAGTAAACAACGACAAGTCGGTAGAGACAAAGCTCAAATTACCGTTTCAATTCACATCAATATTGTCACTCCTCGTTTATATGTTTGGTTTCTCGTTTGCTTACTTAGAGCTTGGTGCAGGTCTCGGTGCTTTGGTTCTGTTTGTCGCGGTTCAATTTACGATGATTGCCGCACACCTGTTAGCTGGCAATAGAATGTCATTGTTAGAGTGGTGTGGTTGTTTGTTGTCAGTTTCTGGGCTCGTTTACTTACTCATGCCGACGGATTCGACAAGTTCGCCCGATATAACCTCCATCATATTGATGGCTCTGGCTGGAGTAGGTTGGGGGATTTATACACTTGCGGGTAAGAAATCCACGAACGCGTTGCAATCCACTACTGCCAACTTTGCATTTAGCTCGTTAGTGATCCTTGTGTTAGTAAGCCTGTTACTTGTCATCCCTAATGTGGCATCGCAAATATCCATCACAGAACAAGGCTTGATTTACGCAATATTGTCGGGCTCAGTGGCTTCTGGTGTGGGTTATAGTTTGTGGTATTACGTGGTGAAAAAACTGGATACAGTGGTCGCATCCATTGCACAGCTTTCTGTTCCCGTTATCGCGACACTTGGTGGCGTTTTGTTGTTATCTGAACCTGTTACTATGCAATTTATTATCTCATCGACTGTTATCTTACTTGGAATAAGCTTGGTTCTTGTCGCACCTAAACTTAAGAAATAAAGGGCTCAATCATTAACTTCTATGGCTAAACCAAACAAAAAACAACCGACCAAAACGGTTCAGATATTCTGCGCTAAATGTAAGACACAACTTTTCAAGTATCGAAAAGGCGGCAAAGGAGCGCTCGTAAAGTGTTTCAAGGAACGGATCGTTGAAGATTTCACAAAAGACCCTTGTGTGTGCCCTGAATGCGGAATTGAATTTGCGCGAGATACTTTGGTTCGAGGTACGCCTGCCTACAAATTTGTGGGTGGCAAGGTAACTATGAAGTAGTTGAGAAGAATAAATGCCGCAGCACATCATGCGTGTGGCATTTGACATTGTTTTTTATATTCAGAAGAAAGGTTAGAGCTTAATGAGCTCTAACTCGTCCTTGAAGTTGCAACAGTAATAGCGAGACAATGGCACCCGTTGTATCACACAGCATGTCTTTCTGTGCATCCCAAATATCACCTTGTGAGCCAAGGAACGCGATACCTTCATCACCACCTGCAATTTCTGCATACCACCATTCTATAATCTCGTAGCCAGCTGCTACACTCATGATCGCAAATAGGGCAAAGAAACAGGCTAGTATCGGCTGAGCCAATTTCTTACGAATCAAATACTCTGCGAGTGGATAGGCATAAAGACCAATAGAGAAATGGGCTACTCGGTCAAAGTTATTGCGCTCAGAGCCGATAAGGTTATTGAACCAGTCAAATGGCACTTCTGAGAAGGTATATTTTGCGCCTATCGTGTGCAAAATAAGCCAGATAAACATCAGAGCATAAGCTGTCTTAGAAAAGGTGAGCTTGGTGGATAGCCACCATATCCCGATAAGAATACCGAGAGCAGGGACGATCTCAGCGATCCAAACGGCTCTTGAAGATGGCGCAAAGGCTGAAAAGAGAAAGATAACAAGATAGACAGCAGTTAGTGAGAGTAGAGGTCTATTTTGAGCAAGTGGCGTAATTGTCATCATCAGATCCTTTATAAGTTTTTTGTATAGTTACATAATAATGAACAGTGTTCAATTGTGTTCTAATCACTAGATTTGTTGAAAAGTAGTGTTATCGCCCAGTATCTAGACAAACGGTTGGCGGAGTTTCACAAAAGTTTGATTTACAACAAAGCGATCCTTAAAATCATTGCATTACTACATAACAAGAAAGAAAAGTCATGAAACTGGAAACTGTCGATTACCTTGCTGACGACGCAGCAGAACAATTTGTTCGATCTCTACGTGAAACGGGTTTTGGTGTTCTTAAGAATCACCCCATCCCAAAAGAGCTTGTTGAGTCAATTTACGAGAACTGGTACCAATTCTTCATTTCTGAAGAGAAAGAGAACTTCCACTTCAATGTTGAAACACAAGATGGATATTTTCCACCTTCAGTTTCTGAAGTTGCTAAGGGCCACACTGTAAAAGACATCAAAGAATACTTTCACGTATACCCTTGGGGTCAGATTCCTGAACAGTTAAAAGAACAGATTCTAGATTACTACCAACGTGCTAATGCTTTTGCTCAAGAACTATTAGGTTGGGTTGAAGCACATGCGCCTCAAGAAGTACAAGAGAAGTTCTCAATCGCGCTTTCTGAAATGATTAATGGCAGCGAACAAACACTGCTTCGCGTTCTTCATTACCCACCAATGCAAGGCGATGAAGAGCCAGGTGCTATCCGCGCAGCCGCTCACGAAGACATCAACTTACTGACTGTTCTTCCTGCAGCAAATGAACCGGGCCTTCAAGTTAAAGCTCAGAATGACGAGTGGTTAGATGTTCCATGTGACTTCGGTAATATGATCATAAATATTGGTGACATGCTTCAAGAAGCATCAGGTGGTTACTTCCCATCGACAACTCACCGTGTAATTAATCCATCAGGTGAACGCCAAGAGAAATCTCGTATCTCTTTGCCACTATTCCTTCACCCAAAACCGGAAGTTGTACTGTCTGAGAAGTACACCGCAAATGAATACCTAATGGAACGTCTAAGAGAGCTTGGTGTTATCTAATTAACTAGTTCCTTGTGCTAAAATTGGTATAGATATCAGAGGTCAGCAAAATTGCTGGCCTTTTTTTGTTTTTCCAAAGAGCTAAACCAATCATAGCCAATTACTGGTCACCTTAGCTGCGTAATTTTGATGGATAACGGGCTCTTGAGCCAAGCAATTGAATGTGGTGTTCCATTAAGCTCGACAAATCGTAGAAAATCGCTTTCAATTAAGAGAAGTCAGCCCACTGACCTAGGGCAATTCATCATGCCTAACAAGCTAACAAGCTAACAAGCTAACAAGCTAACAACTTAATAACGCAAATGAGCCAACTATGTCGAATAATCAAGGTGTGAGAGCGAGCTTTCATAGCCATATGGAGAACCCTTTGCTCTGGCCCATTATGGAAGTGCTTAAGCGAAAACCAAGCGGATGGAAAGTACACACACTGGCGGCTCATCTAAACGACCTTGGGTTTATGCCTGTATTAGATGCATCACCCGAGAAGGAGTTATTTAAGAAGAACTTTCTCATTATGAATGCGCTGTATCAGCTTCAAGAAACGTTGCACCCTGATGGTTGGCTTCAAGTTCAAGCTATGGATATTGAATTGATGAATGGAAGCTATCATGGAAATAGCCACAGCATTGATCACCAAGACCCACTTCGAGACTACTACACTAATTGGGCTAACTATGAAGCGGATGAAGGTGAAGTCAAAAGGCTGCTGAACGAGTTTTGGACTCGGTACAGAAAGTTTGTTGGCGCTGATACGCTCAATTTAGATAAAAACCGTGCATTGAAGTTATTTGATCTCCCTGTAGACGCAACGCATAAGGAAATTAGAAAGCGTTGGCGACAGCTGGCGTTGCGGTGGCATCCCGATAGAGACGAGGGCAATACGGCAAAATTCCAGACGCTTTGTGAGGCGTGGCATGTATTACGAAGTTCATAATCGACGTAACTCTTACTGCGCTGTTTATTGACTCTTTAGAGTGAAATTTAAGTCCTATATAAAATTGAAAAGCCCCATGTTGTGAGTGACACAAGTGGGGCTTTGTCGTCATTACGCTTGTATTGTTACTAGGCTAGGCGTTGTAACTAGGTTAAGCGTCGTTCTTACTTCATTTATTATGCTATGAGTGATCTTTGCTTTCGCCACTCTTATGTTCGAATGCATAGTCGAGTACTTTACGGATATAAGGGGCACCGACCTTGGAACCACCATTACCGTGCTCGATGACCACAGTCGCGACATATTCAGGGTGTTCGTAAGGTGCGAATGCCGTGTAAAGCGCGTGGTCGAGTAAATGCCGAGCCAGTTTCTTGGAGTTGTAGACCTGATCTTTTGCAAGATCAAATACTTGGGCTGTTCCCGATTTACCGCCGCTAGTGTAGTCAGTTCCTTTAAATGCACGTCTGCCGCTACCTCGACTGCCGTGGTTTACGAGTCGCATCGCATTAATAGGTACATCCCATATCTCGTCTGGTACTTCAGTGATCGACAGCATCGGCTCAGGTTCAACCAGTTTTTGCGTATCAAAATCTTCACCGTGATCTAAGGTAGCTCTCAAGATATGAGGTGGCATTACCTTCCCATGATTAACTAGTACCGAGGTTGCTTTGGCAAGTTGCATTGGCGTGGATGTCCAATACCCTTGACCAATACCAATAGGGACGGTGTCACCTTGATACCAAGGGGTACGATAACGCATCATCTTCCACTCTCGAGTTGGCATGTTGGCGGTACTTTCTTCATAGATATCGATGCCCGTAGGTTCACCAAAACCAAAGCGATTCATCCAACTTGAGATGCGGTCGATACCTAAATCAAAGGCGGTTTGATAGAAGAATGAATCCACCGACTCTTCAATCGCTTGAGTTACGTCAACAGGACCGTGACCCCAGCGTTTCCAGTCTCGCCATGATTTAGAGTTGCGTTTGGAACCGGGAATTTGCCATGAACCGTGATCATCACGAATGGTGTTTTCTGATATAACATGCTCTTGTAATCCAGCAACGGCCATAAATGGTTTTATGGTGGATGCTGGAGGGTAAACGCCCAGTGTGGTGCGATTCACCAACGGGTGAGCAGGGTCATTCAATAGACGTTGGTAGTTCTTACTCGAAATGCCGTCGACAAATAGATTAGGGTCATAACTTGGGCTAGATGCCATCGCCAGTACACTGTTGTCTTTCGGATCGAGGATAACCGCACTTCCGGTTCGGTGATCAAGTTGCTCAAATACATATTTTTGCAGTTCAAGGTCAATATTTAACACGATGTCTTTGCCTGCAACTGGCGGCACGTACTCAATAGTCCGAACAACACGGCCACGACTGTTTACTTCAACTTCTTGATAGCCTTTGGTTCCGTGTAGGATATCTTCGTAATAGCGTTCGACACCCAGCTTACCAATAATAGTAGTTGCTTGATAATTCGCTTCGATGCCTTTTTCTTCTAGCTTCTTTAGGTCACTATCATTGATGTGTGCCACATACCCTAAGACATGTGTCAGCACCTCTCCATTTGGGTAAAAGCGCTTTAAGTTCGTATCAATCGATAAGCCGGGGAATTGGTACTGGTGCACCGAAAACTTAGCAATCTCTTCTTCACTTAGGTTCTCTAATATAGTGACAGATTTGAAACGGCGCGTGTTGTGATAACGTTTTTTGAATCGAGCGATCTGCTCAACATCACGTGGGATGTATTTGTCGAGCTTGGCGAGCATGGTATCGACGTCATCTGTTTGCTCGGGAATCATCGTCAGATTAAACACAAGCTTGTTCTCGGCAAGCAACACACCATTACGATCGTAAATTAGCCCGCGAGTAGGCGCGATAGGCAATACTTTGATTCTGTTGCCATCAGCACGAGTTTGATAGCTTTCAAAATTGTCGACTTGAAGTCGGTACAGGTTGGCGACTAAGACGAGAGTGAACAGTAAGATCCCACAAAACGCCACGATTACACGGTTTTTGAATAGGTTTACTTCGATTTTATGGTCACGCATCTTAACGCGTTTATGATTCATTGAAGCCTCAAGAGTCTGTTACATTTAGTTACACCTATCGAGTCGGAACTTTATCTGAATATCGCCATAGTTTTGTAAAAGCTATGTCATGATTTTTGGGATTTCTATGATTAAAGCGCTGACCAACAATGTAGTCACGTAAAGAGTGGCCGAATCAGATAGAAATATAGGAATTGAACGCAAAAAAACGGCTCTCATAAATGAGAGCCGTAATACGAGATAAGGTTAACTTAACGCGACATATTAGTTCGAGTTGGAGTTCGAGTTCGAAGGTTTGAACTGAGATTTACGCATTCTGTTTAGAGCAGCCATTACATCTAAAACTCTTGGTTTCGCTAAGTCACCGTAGTTTGGCATGTTCACATGCCATTCATCGCTTAAGATAGCGCTAAACTCTTTAGCTGGGTTGTTTGACCAACCTGGAGTTTGTGCAAACTGGAACCAGGCCCAACCAATCGCGTTCACTTCTGACGTTGATTCTAACTGCTCTAATGCAGAAAGGTCCGCGAATTCCTTACCAAAACGCAGTGACTCTTTGCCTTTCGCGTTAACTCGGAATTTGCCGTCAGTAAGAATGTTCATCAATGCAGCGCGGTTTAACGAGCGAGGAACAAACGTTTCTAATGCGGTCTCACATTCGTTAGTTCGTTGAGTAGGGTGTTGAGCTATCACTTCTTGTGCTTTATCAGTTACGTCTACTGCTTGGTAGTCGTGCATTTGAATCACAGTGTCAGCCACGTCTAGGTAATCGCCAGATCCACCCATTACAACGATGGTAGAGATATCCATTTCTTGACGTAGTTGGCCAATACGGTCAACAAGTGGAGTGATTGGCTCAGCACCTTTTGATACTAGCGCTTGCATACGTTCGTCACGAATCATGAAGTTAGTCGCTGACGTATCTTCATCAATAAGTAGTGTTTGAACGCCTGCTTCAATCGATTCTTGTAGCCAAGCCGCTTGCGATGTAGAACCTGATGCATCTTGTGTACTGAAATCAGATGTGTCTTTTTGCATCGGCAAATGGTTGATGTAATTTGATAGGTTCAAGTTGTGAACACAGCGGCCATCTTCAGCGCGGATCTTCATCGTATCAGTCGCCGTCACGATACCTTCACGACCGTCACCAGGAATATGGTTGTAGATAGAACGTTCAACAGCGTTCAACAGCGTAGATTTACCATGGAAACCACCACCAACGATTAGCGTGATACCTTTTGGAATGCCTAGGCCAGTCACATCACCTTGGTTTGGCGCGTTTAGCGTCACACTTAAAGACTCTGGTGCTAGGAAAGGAACCGCGCCTTTCATTGGCAGGTCGCAGTTACCTGCAATACGAGGTAATACGCTGCCATTTGCTACGAATGCCGCTAGGTTGTTTTCTTCCAATTGAGCACGCAATGCGTCTTGGTCTTCAACAGCTTCACAATGCTTAATCATCGCTTCAATATTGAGTTCGCGTTCAAGCGTTGCGCGACGAATAAACTTAGGCAAATAGAATGTAATGATGTTGATTGCTTTCTTTGCAAGAATACTACGACCATCAGCGGGTAGGTTGATACGAAAACGAATTTCGATACCGTGCTCGGTGAAAACCACAGATGTGTTATCCAAAACAGTTTGGCCGGTTAGTGCGATAGACACGGTCACTTCTTGCTTAGCAAATTCAGAGAAGCTACGTGCAATGAAGTCACGTGCTGCTACTTGGTATTCGTAAGATTTTTCTTTAAGCCAATCTAACCCTGTTAACGACCAAGCGCGTGTTGCGCGAAAACGTGAAGATGATGCATACGGGTCACCTTGAACGTGGTCGATGTGTAATTCGAAATCAGCAAAGTCGTATTGACCTTTAATTTGTTGATATGCGCGGAAGTTTTGTTTTTCGAGCTTTTTAAGCTTTGCAGTCAACTGATCCATAACGAGGAATGCCTATATAAAGGGAAGATAAAACAGAAAGGCGGCGATTATAAAAATCACCACCTATAGAGTAAAGAGAAAGTAGGCCTAAATCCAAAACAAAGTGCTCTTTTTCGCCTTAAGCGTAACGAGTTGTCCCCAAATAGTTTTGATTGATTAAGCTGTGTTCGAATTCTTGGCTCGGCATTGGCTTGCCATAAAGGTAACCTTGTCCCACATCACAGCCTTCATTGATGATAAATTGCTCTTGAACTTCCGATTCTATGCCTTCAATTGTGACTTTTAAGTCGAGCTTTTTCGCGATTTGGACTATGGACCGAACGATCTCCGAGTCTTCCTGTGAGTTGAGCATTTGGTCGATGAAGCTCTTATCAATTTTAATCGTATCGAATGGGAATTTCTTAAGGTAACTAAATGAGGCATAGCCCGTCCCAAAGTCATCCAGTGACAATGTAACGCCAATATTGTGTAACGATTCCAATGTATTTTTCGCGACGACTTCATCTGCAATGAGGCAACTTTCCGTGACTTCAAGTTCTAAGAAATGAGGTTCTAGGTGATAGGTTTCCAACAGGTGAATAATTTGGTCTGCGAAATCAACATTCTTCAATTGAATAGCAGATACGTTTACGGCTATTTTGAAATCTTCAACGTATTCGGACCACTCTTTCGCTTGCTCTATAGCGTTGCGCAGAGCAAAATTTCCCACTTCGAAAATCAATCCGTTTTGCTCGGCCATGTGTATTAAAGTTTCGTTAGATATGTCTCCCAGAACGGGGTGTCGCCAACGCAGTAGAGCCTCTGCACCAACCCAGCGATGAGTCAACGGGCATACTTTAGGCTGAAAATAGAGCATAAGGTCATCATTACGAACCGCTTGGAGTAAATAACCTTCAATCTTATTAATATGACTTTGTTCTTCAGCATGAGACTGAGAATAGTAAGCGAACTTCTGTCCGGAATCTTTACATGCCAACATCGCTTCTGAAGATTTTTGGATAATACTGTCAGCACCATCGTCGTGCTCAGTAATCGCAATCCCTATAAAGGCATGCAGATGAATTTTGTCACTACCAATGTCAAATTCTGAATGACCGACTTTTACCAGTGTCTGGCATAGTTCTTCGATACGTTGGTGCAAATCTTTAACGCTGAACGCCAACACAAGGTCAACCGAAGTAGGGCGCGCAGTTAATACCTCGACATCAGAGATACTGTCGATGCGTTGTCGGTATTCAACAAGCACTTGGTCTAACGCGTTGTAGCCATATCGAGCTTGAATGCGCCTGCCATTAGTAAATCCAATATGGATTACTGCGAGTGAGCCACCAGTAAACCTTTGTTGTGACAACAACTTCTGATCCAAGCGCGACTCAAAAGCACTTCGGTTCAAAAAGCCCGTGCCGAGGTCGTGATTTTTTTGGAAATTGATCTCTTGTTCTGCCGCTCTTCGCTTATCAATCTCTTGGTTTAATGAATAATTAAGACTCGCGAGATCTTTAGTGCGAGTCGCAACTCGGCTTTTTAAGTCACGATTCATTTGAGTGAGCTTAGCGTGTTGAAACAAGGTTTTTAATTGAGATTCTATGGAGGTGCGAAAGCTTTCTAATAGCTTAATATAGGTAGGCGTGTAGTGATTTTCTTTCGAGTCCAAGATACAAATGGTGCCGAACAATTCGCCGTTAGGCCAAAATAGCGGAATGCCACAATAAGAGATTAAGCCAAGCTTTGTGTCGGGGTTGTTTTTCCAATCAACATCGGCAAGCGCATTGGGTACTAAAAGCTGCTGCTGAGACTCCATCACTGTTTCGCAGTAAAGCCCATTTCCTAATGTTTCAGAATCGCCTTTGTTATAAGGGTTATCCTGACTGTGGCTGGTAGAGAAAACTTCAATGTAGTTGGTATGAACACGCATGATAAGTGCAGCAGGCACTTGAGTGATTTGAGCTAAGAGGTCGACAATATTTTGCCAGCTGGAGGCCATATCGTCAGGGATATCTAAGTCTATCGTTTTTATCTTCTTCATATGACTCCGAGTCAATTATGCTAAATGCATCAACACATCCTGTGTTAATTAAGATGAACCAAATAAACTGTGAATATTACATTAACTAAGTATAAGAAATGTTGCACAAAAAAACCTCCGCAATTTTGCGGAGGTTTTCAAATGTGAATCTGGGTCTCAGTAATGAGATAAGTTTCGATTAAGGCTTTAACTTTATAAAATCATCAGTGTTAAGTTTCTCTTTATAGTCTACCGATGGTTGAGCAAAACCGTTCAACTGTAAAAACTCTTCTTTAAAACCTTGATAGTCACCGATTGATTGGAAGTTGTTTTCATCCATAGCTTCAAGTAGTTCAGTCACATGAGCTTGGGTTTCTGGGTCGAGTTCCCATTCATCCATCCGAATTAGGCGCTCGCCATCAAGTGGTACTTTGGTTTGTCCATACAGCTTACTGCTGAATAAGCGTTGCATTTGTTGGATACAACCTTCGTGGGTCTCTTTTTCTTTCATCACTCTATATAAAGCGAGTAGGTAAGGGCTTAGCCCCGGAATGAATACACTCGCCTTGGTGACTAATGCCTTACACACGGTCGCGTAAGCATTACCGCCAAAGTTAGCTAGTTCAAGGTTAAGTGCGTGACTTGTTTGATGAAGGTCTATTTTAGCGCGGCCCAAAGTACCGTCTAAGTAGATAGGGTGCGTGACTTCTGGACCAACGTAAGAAAAAGCAATGGTTTTGCAACCTGGGGCAATAGATTCAGCATTGATCAGCTCATCTATCCACTGTTCCCAATCTTCGCCGCCCATGACTTTGAGTGTGCTTTCGGCTTCTTCTTCCGTTGCAGCATCAAGTGTGTTGGTCACCCAGTTGTCGTGCTCTAGTGAGATAGTCGCACCAGTCACGCTTTCACCGATTGGCTTAATGGCAGAGCGCCAGAATTCTTCGGTATTTGGTTTGGGTCTTACGCCAGCGGCTAAGCTATAGATAATTAGATCCACTTCACCTTCGAAGTAGGTTTCAATGGCTTCGACAACTTGTGAACGTGTTTCTTGTGAAAATGCGTCGCCAACAATGTTGATAGCAGTGCGTTGCTCTCGTTCGGCTTCTTTCTTGAAATAGATGTTGTTGTACCAACCAGCGCTGCCTAGGGATTTTTCGTTAGGACCGCGCTCGAATGAGACGCCGATGGTGTCAGCTTTTGCACCGCCAAAGGTAAGGGCAATGCGAGCGGCAAGGCCAAAGCCAGAGGAAGCACCGATAATCAGTACTCGCTTAGGGCCATCTTTGATCTGCGGCGCACTCTTAACAAACTTGATTTGTTGCTTTACGGCTTCTTGACAGCCTAGAGGGTGAGCGTTTTTGGCTACCACACCCTTGATAATAGGTTCGATCAGCATAAATAACCTTACAGTTAACGGTGATATGCACTCAGGCTAACGTAAAGCTGTGTAAAATTTATTGAGCTAGACCATTAAAACCTAAAGATACTGATATAATTCTTTGGCGACAAATTCAGCAATCCAAGGCTGAGCTTCTGGTTTTGGATGCAGTCCATCGTTCATCATCCACTCCGGTTTGAGGATGATATGCTCTAGGAAAAACGGCAAAAGTGGCACGTTTTGTTGATCAGCAAGCGCTGCAAAGACGTATTCAAACTGCTGGTTGTAACGCTTACCGTAATTCGGTGGGATTTTAATCTTCATCATAATAGGTTTCGCGCCCGCAGCTTTTATCTGCTTAATGATTTGATCAAGATTCGCAGACATCAGCTTAGGTGGGAATCCACGAAGACCATCATTCGCACCGAGTTCGATAAGAACAGTGTCTGGGGCGTGTTCTTCAAGCAATTGTGGTAAACGAGCTAAGCCATTACCAGTTGTGTCACCAGAAATACTTCCGTTGACCACGGTTACCGTTTTGTCATGCTTTGCTAACGCGTCTGGTAACAGGCTTGGCCAACTCTGTTTGATGTCCATGTTATAACCAGCACTCAAGCTATCACCAAGCACCAGTAACTTAGAATCTAACTCGGTATCTTGAGCCAAAGAAGCGGTTGAAAATATAATTAAGAATAAAAAGGAAATTAGTCGAGTCATGCATACATCCATCATTAAAGCAGAAGCTGTTTCGAAGACAGTGTCTACTAATCAAGAACATTTAACAATCTTAGAGCATGTTGATATCGATATTCGTGAGGGTGAAACGGTTGCGATCGTCGGTACTTCAGGTGCTGGTAAATCCACGTTAATGACACTGCTTGCAGGACTCGATGTGCCAACTTCTGGCGAAATCAGTTTGTTAGGCCAACCTCTATCACAGCTTGATGACGAAGCGAGAGCCAAAATCCGCAGTGAATCCGTTGGGTTTGTTTTCCAAAGCTTCTTATTGATCCCAAGCCTTTCTGCCCTGCAAAACGTCACGCTGCCTTGTTTGTTGAAAGGTGAAGACGAAGACATCGAACGCGCGACGGCTTTGCTTGAATCAGTGGGCTTGAAAGACAGGCTTGATCACTTGCCGTCTCAACTGTCCGGTGGTGAACAACAAAGGGTAGCATTGGCTCGTGCGTTTATGATTAAGCCTAAAATTTTGTTCGCCGATGAACCAACGGGCAACCTAGACCAACAAACGGCAGCGAAAATAGTCGAGCTGTTGTTCGAACTTAATTCATCGCACGGCACCACGCTTGTTCTCGTCACGCATGACCCTAAGCTCGCACAGCGTTGCCAACGAACCTTGAAAATGCATGTCGGTCACATAGAGGAAGTGTAAATTGAATTCATCACGCGGACTGAACAAACGACTGTTTTCATGGAGCATCGAAGAGATTCGACATGGTCAGTTATGGCCGGTATCCATCGCTTTAACACTCATTATTGCTTGTGTGTTTGCGCTTTCAGCTTTGGCTGAGCGTATGGAACAAGTAATCGTTAAGCAGGGCAAAGATGCGTTAACCGCCGACAGTGTATTTGTATCGGCAAACCCAATCCCACAACCTTTGTTAGATCTGACTCAGGTTGAACAGTTAGAAAGCTCTCAGTTAACTCGCTTCTCAACCATGGCATTCAGTGATAACTCGATGCAGTTGGTTACCGTTAAAGCCGTAGAGAGCAATTATCCTTTACGCGGCGAAATGATACTGCAAGGAGCAGATAGCGCGGTAAGCAATCATGTTGAACCGGGTGAATTGTGGCTTGATGAGCGTATATTTGCGCAGCTAGAGGTTGAAGTTGGTGACAATGTCACTATTGGCGATGCCGATTTAACGATAACAGGGCGTATCACCCAAGAACCAGGTTTGAGCTTTAACCCATTCCAACAAATGCCTGCTGTGCTGATTCATACAAGTGACATCGATGCTACTGGCGCTATTCTACCTGGCAGCCGTGTTAGTTTTAGGCTGTTTCTAAACGGTGATGATACTAAACTGAAAGCCGCACAAGACAGCGTAGAATTAACACCAAGCGATCGCTGGCGCACGCAAGACTCAGCGAGCCGCACTAACGACATGTTCGAGAGCACTACTCAATACTTATCGCTAACCGTTGCTATCGTTGTGATCATGGCGGCGACCACTTTGGTACTCACTTGCCAACATTATGTTGCGAGTCGTCGTAAAACTATTGCGATGCTTAAGAGTTTAGGTGCGAGCAAGCAGTGGATCGTTAAATGGTTGTCTGTACAGGTGTCTCTGTTGGTGGTTATCGGTGCAGTACTGGGAATTACCATCGGTATCGGCTTAGAATTTTTGCTTCGTATACCTCTGGGCGACTTATTACCAACACCACTTCCTAGCTATGGTATTGAACCTGTCATTTTGGCGATTTTATCAAGCATTCTCATTGGTGTGCCTGCTCTTGGTATTCCGTTAATTGGCTTGGTAAGCACTTCGGCAATCAGCGTGATTCAATCAAGTCACCAGTCTAATGAAAGCTACAAGAAATACCTGTTGTTGCTAGTACCTATTATTCCAATGATGCTGATGTACGGTGACAATCTGTTGGTATGGATAGTTCTAGCGGGTATCGCTTGCCTGTTCTTAGTACTCGCGATTGTCAGTACGTTTGTTCTGCGTTTGGTGGGTCAACTGCCGACGTCGACATCTATGCGCTTGGCATTGAGCCGAATTAATCGCACACCATTAGCAACAGGGATTCAATTTGGTTCTTTAGCGCTGTCTTTGATGCTGTTATCAATCATATGGCTAGTGAGAAGTGACTTGTTGTCAGATTGGCAGCAAACTTTGCCCGAGAACGCACCTAATGCGTTTGCGCTGAATATTGCGAGCTATGAGAAAGACAGTTATCTCGAGACGATTGATGCAAACGAAGTAGAGCGTACTCAAGCGTTTCCAATTATACGAGGAAGGCTCACAACCATTAACGGCGTTGAGGCGGCGAAATACAGCGAGACCTCAGAAGAAACAGATGCACTAAGTCGCGAGATCAACTTCACTTGGGGAGATAGCCTGCCTGAGTACAATGAAGTATTAGAAGGCAGCTGGACACAAGAGCAGGGCGTATCTGTGGAATCCGATGTCGCAGAGCAACTTGGTTTGAAAATTGGCGATGATCTTTCATTCACAATCAACAGCCAGAACGTCTCTGCCAAGGTGAACAGCATCCGAAAAGTAGAATGGCGTGAAATGAAGCCAAACTTCTATTTCATTTTTACTCCCGATGTTTTGAGCGCTATTCCTTCTACTTGGTTGGTGAGCTTCAGATTAGAAGAGCAACACAACCAAATGCTCAACGAATTATCTCGAAATCACCCGACCGTGAGTTTGATGGACATTCGTAAAATGGGTAGCAAGATCCAAGAGTTGCTCAAACAGATTGTTTGGTCGATAACCGTACTTGCCGCGTTAGGTGTAGTGGCGGGGCTATTGCTTATCTTCACTCTGTTGCGACTGAGCTTATCTCAAAGACAACAAGAGATACGCTTGTACCGAACCTTAGGCGCGAGTAAGAAGCGTATTCTCAACACTATTTGGTGTGAATACGGGGTGATGGCGTTAGTAGCTGGCTCAATTGCTGCGCTAGGTTCTGAACTCAGTGTTGCAGGGGTAATGAACTTTGGCTTTGAGTTAGAACCTTCACTCCACCCAATACTGTGGATAGCGCTACCCGTGCTGACGTTTATCACATTGGCCGCGGTAGTGAATAGCTTAATCAAACGTTTGTTGGCACCAGTAAACAAGGATTTTGGTTAGTCGCTAGCAAGATCTAACCAAATGCTTAAAACGGTCTAAAAGTGAAATTACTTATACTTAGTCGTTCACTATTTATAAGACGTCTCTTTAGACCGCTTTTTATTTGACCAATGCGTAGCACAAGTTACGAACATCGCACCTTAATTTCCCGTTTTTTTAGTATTTTTTAAAACTAATTGCGCAATAATGCCGATTTAATGAACAGCGGTTAGTCCCTGTAAACAAAGGGTTTGCGCAACTTAGCAAGAACGTTATCAACAGTTATCCACAAAAACGGTGGATAACTTTAGGGATAAGTTAACATCTATGTTTTAAGAGTACTGAGGCAGCCTTTATGTGGCGTCACTTAGGACAAATGTGACGGTTATAATAACCTTTAAAACTCAATCTGGAGTTATTGAGTCAAGAGATTATTTAGGTTTTTTACATAGATATTAAATACTGCCTATCTAAGACCTTGATAAAAATGTGTTTTAATTCGTAGCAGAACAAAAGTAGAATAGCGGTAGTTAATCATATTCTACAGAACACGATGAACCACAACAAAACGGATACAAATCAGCCTTCTATTGCCATTGTTGGTGGTGGTATTGCCGGAACGACGAGCGCAATTCATTTTAGTGAGTTGGGTTATAAGGTCACTATTTTGGAAAAAGGACCGAGTTTGGTTAATGGTCCACCAATTTGCCATCTGCATGCTGGTGGCAATTTGTATCGAGATATTTCTGTAGAGCAGTGTCTTCAGTTGCTCACTCAGTCAATTGATACCGTCCGCTTGTTTCCCCATACGATCAATATTCGTCCGACAATTATCGCTGTTCCACACAGTGATGGTGGAGAGCCGTTGGATCTTCTTCCGCGCCTAAAGATAATCAAGAACGCTTATGCTGAGCTTGTTAATCAAGATAAAAGCAACCAAGTGCTTGGTAAACCGGAAGAGTATTACAAGCTGTATAGTAAAGAAGAGTTACTAGCACTTACTGCTCAAACACAGCCTCTGAAACCAACATCGCTTGATGAATGGTGTATTCCTTTCGCTAAACATACGGATCTAGAAACCCTTAAGTATCCTGTTGCTATGGTTCAAGAGTATGGTTGGAGTGTATTCCGACTTTCTGCAACCGCTCAACTCTCTTTGGGGCAACAGTCTAATTGTACCGTGTTAACCAACAGCCGATTACAATCTGTTGAATCGTTAGAGCAAGGTTGGTCTTTGACTTATACAGACGCTGAGAACCAAAGCTGTCACCTAACGACCGACTACTTGATTAATGCAAGTGGCTTTGAAACGGGCATCGTGGATGACTTTGTCGGTTCTAAGCAACAAAGGCTTGTTGAGTTCAAAGCCGCATACGTTACGCAGTGGCCGTACTCGCAAGAATGTAAGGAAGAGTGGCCAGAGGTTATCTTCCATGGCCCGAGAGGCACACCGCAAGGCATGGCTCAGTTAACACCGTACGCTGATGGTGTATTCCAACTTCACGGTATGACAGAAGGGATTACTCTGTTTGAGGGTGGGCTTGTTTCATCATCAACAGATTCATCACAGCCTCAGTTGCCTTCTAAGCTTCTTAAGAAAATCGTATCAGGTTGGAGTGAAGAGCAGCTCGAATTAAGAACTCGCGCTGCGATAACGCATATGTCTCAGTTCATCCCAAGTTTTAGCTCTGCACTGGTAGGTGGTAAGCCTTTGTTCGGTGCACAGCAGATTCCGGGAACCGATCCGAGCTTAAGAGCTTCAGACGTGTCATTCTGTGGTGATCGCTATGCTCGACTTGAAGTAGTCAAAGCATCTTCAACCTTAGAGGCAGCGCAAAAGGTCGCTGAGCATTGGTTTGATGTCGCAGAGTCAGTATCGATTGAAAATACACACTCAGTGACAATGTCACTTAATCTAAAGAATATTGAGAATAAAGCGATAGATTTGACACAAGAACGCGGATACCCAGAAGCCCTTGCAAAGGTATCAGGCCAAGATCACGCTTAATACTCAGTCATAATCTACTACGCTAAACATCTTCAATTCGGCTTACTTTGACAGGTAAGCCTAACCTTTAACTGAAACGCCTGCTTGTATCTTGTCAATTGCCTGAACTACATCTTCCAAACGAAACCTTCCTGGCTAAAGATTTCAAGATTCTTTGCAATAGAGTTACTTAGCTACAGAGCAAAAACTAATAGCCGAAAAATTGAGCCCACTGGCACCACACATCTTGTAATCCTAAGCGATCGCCTTTACTAAACGAGACTTTATGTCCAGGTTTGGCTTGTGCTAAGCGCGGTAAATCGATTCTGGCGACACATCCAATCTTCGGATAGCCACCAATAGTCTGTCTGTCATTAAGCAACACAATAGGTTGCCCATCTTGGGGGATTTGAATCGCACCTAAGGCAATGCCTTCTGAGAATAGCGAAATGTCAGGCGAGTCCACGGGGTCGCCACTGAGTCGATAACCCATGCGATTAGAATTTTGGTCAACATGATACTGTGCGTTATACAAAGTCGCTTTTGCAGACTCTGAGAACAGCTCGCTTTGATAGCCTTCAATCACTCGCAGGTTCACTGGTAGGTTGTAATTAGGCGTGTATCGGAAGGTGACACTCAACGCTTTAAACGGGCGAGAGAGTTGGTGTTGGGTAAAAGTAATTTGTTGCCCTTGCTGGCATGGCTGTCCATCTTGCGTTAATCCACCAATCTTTTCACGAGTCACCGTAGAACAGCTATGAAGAGTTGATGGAACATCGAAGCCACCCTTAACGGCTAAATACGCCCTTAGTCCATTTTTAGGTAAACCAAATGAGAGAACTTGCCCTGCGAAAGCTTGAAAAGTACGCCAGTTCGACTGTGGTTTGCTATCGAGCTTCGCTTGTAAATCGCCACCACATAATGCCATCTCACAATCAAAATCGATTCGTAACGCACATTGCCCAAGCGTGATTTCCAACGCAGCTTGGTTTACTGGGTTTCCGAGCAGGTGATTGGCCCAGCTATACGAGTAATCATCAACAGGGCCGCCTTGTGTCAATCCGAGATGAGCGACACCAAATCGTCCGAAGTCTTGAATCAAACTCAACGGGCCGGGCTTAATGACTGTCAGCGTTGGTTTGGCTTTTGACTTAACCATTAGCGACACCTCCACTAATATCCATAAAACTAAGCTCAACAAATTCTTGTTTTGAAATCGCGATGAAACGGACCGTATCACCGACATTAAGCAGAGACAGCGGCGTTTGCGTGGTATCAGCGTTCTTTAATTGGCTGTGATCAAACAGTGCGAGTGGGCAATTGCCAATAATATTCCAACCGCCCGGTGAGTCCGAAGGATACACCGCCGTTTTCGTATCCGCGATGGCGATGCTGCCTTTCGGCACACTTAAGCGTGGGGTTGAATGACGAGGCAAAGCAAGCTCGTTGACCACATCAGACATAAACGCAAAGCCAGGCGTAAACCCAATGGCACTGACGCTGTAAGTCTGTGAGGTGTGATGTTGAATGATCTCATCCAGCGACATGCCTTTGGCTTGATATCGGTCTAAGTCGAGTGCTGTTTCTTGTGAGTAATAAGCGGGAAGCTCGATAGTGTTACGCGTTTTACTAACACTAGAGAAGGACGAAATAGCATGACTCAACAAATTATTGAGTTGTTTAATGAGCTGCTGTTCTGATATTCGATAAGGTAGGTAATCGACCAATATTATGTGGTAAGCCGGTGTCACATTCATCAACACCGATGCTAAATTTTGACGAATAGCATCGGAAAAGTGAGCCATGTACTGCGCATATTCGGCGCTAGATTGATTATTTGAAGGCGATAGCGTCAATGTCACCAAAACGCTGCATTCTGCGACTGGCGCTATATTGAACTCAATTTGATTCGTCGTCATTTCGTTTCCATACGTTTGTTTGCTTATTTGTCGTGTCTCACTTCCGTGTCTAAACCAATACAAAGCGATTAGACCTTACGAGCAATTGGTTAGATGCTCGGTTAGGCGAGTGATAAGGTCATGTGCCATACCAATCACACGCTCCATACTAGTTAAAAGCGTTAAGGTCTTGTCTGATTTTTCTAATTAATGCGATGGATTGGGGGTTATCACCATGAACACAGATGGTATCGGCTTCAATCGGCAGTCTTTCACCTTCAATTGTCGTGACCGAACCGTAGTTAATGATTTGCATGACTTGGTTGTAGATGTCGTCTTGATTGACGTAAACCGAGCCTTTTTGAGTTCGCGGCGATAACTGCCCATTATTCAAGTATGCACGGTCGGCAAACGCTTCAAACAAGAGGGGTAAGTCATGATCGTCAGCAATATCTAGATACTGTTGATTGTCTGATGAAGAGAGAATCATCAAGGGGATGTTAAATTCAGCGACGGCTTGGGCAACGGCATTGAACACATCAATGTTCGCCATCATATCGTTGTAAAGGGCACCATGAGGTTTCACATAACCAACAGAGGTGTGGTGATAGTGGCAAAGCGCTTGTAGTGCACCTACTTGATAGCACACTAGTTCACTGATATCGTCCATGGTATGTGGAATAGAACGGCGACCAAACCCGACTAAATCTTGATAACCAGGGTGGGCACCAATTTGGGTGTGATAGTACTGCGCCAGTTTTATGGTCTTAGACATAACGTGCGGATCAGACGCGTGAAAACCACAAGCGATGTTTGCCATATCGACCCATTCCATGACCGACTCGTCATCGCCCATCTTCCAATTGCCGAAACTTTCTCCCATGTCGCAATTAAGCAAAATCTTCGTTGTCACGTGGTGCTTACCCTTTACGTTGAGGTGAGTAATGACGGTCTTATAAATACCATAAATAAACAGTGACCTAACTCAAATTTTCGACACCAAGAACTGCATTTACTATGAGGTCACGGCATGTATCAAACCCGCTAAAGAATGGATTGTGAAAAATGCTTCCTTTCATCAATAACGTATAGAAACTATGGTTAAAGATAATTGAAAAACAAGCGTTCGACAAACAGCCTTCATCTATTTTGTTTCCGGTTTAGGGAGCAAACGTAAGGTGATGAATCATATGGCGACATTGATGTAATTCTGAAGATTGTCGGTGAGGTGAACTGCCAAGTGAAATTCAAGGTAAAGGTCAGTTTTTGTTCTCTCGTGCGGTGTATCTGCCATAGCCGTTTGTGGCTCCACCCTAAGTTGTTGTATCATAAGCGGTAGGTTGAGTGTTTTTAATTAAAAGGTCTGCTAAACATGAATGTTTTAGTTACAGGTGGCATGGGTTACATAGGTAGCCATACCAGTATTCAGATGATTAACGCAGGTATGACACCTGTGCTTTTCGATAACTTGTATAACAGTAAACCAAGCGTTTTAGAACGTATCGAAAAAGTATCTGGCGTTCGTCCTGATTTCATTGAAGGTGATATTCGTGATAAAGCGCTTTTAACTGAAACCATGAAGCAACACAATATTGAAGCTGTTATTCATTTTGCGGGCCTGAAAGCGGTTGGTGAATCTGTTGCCAAACCTCTCGAATACTACGATAACAACGTAAATGGCACGTTAGTCCTTGTCGATGCAATGCGTGACGCTGACGTAAAAACATTAGTATTCAGCTCTTCAGCAACGGTTTATGGCGATCCTGCTAGTGTTCCTATCACAGAAGACTTTCCCACAAGCGCAACCAATCCTTACGGTCGTAGTAAGCTCATGGTTGAAGAGTGCTTAACTGACTTCCAAAAGGCTAACCCCGATTGGAGCATTACGTTATTACGTTACTTTAACCCCGTAGGTTCACACCCAAGTGGTGAACTCGGTGAAGACCCAAGTGGTATTCCAAACAATCTAATGCCATTTGTATCTCAAGTTGCAGTTGGCCGACGTGAATTCCTATCTGTATTTGGTAGTGACTACCCAACAAAGGATGGCACTGGTGTTCGTGATTACATCCACGTTATGGATCTGTCTGATGGACACATTGCAGCACTTGAGAAAGTAGGGCGTAAAGACGGTCTTCACATCTATAACCTGGGTACTGGCAACGGTTCAAGTGTATTAGATATGGTTAAAGCCTTCGAGAAAGCGAGCGGTCAAGCTATACCTTACAAACTCGTTGCGCGTCGTCCTGGTGATATCGCTGAGTGTTGGGCCGACCCAGCGAAAGCTCAGAAAGAACTGGGGTGGAATGCGACACGCACACTGGCTGAAATGACTGAAGATACATGGCGCTGGCAATCAACAAATCCTGATGGTTTTCCTGGTTGATTGAGTAATTTCATGAATAGTTAACGTACAAAAAGATGCTCTAGGGCATCTTTTTTGATCTAAATCGAATAAAAAGTGATTTGGTGGTTAAAAAGTATCATTCTGTATCGGTTGTTGTTATCATGCTCGCGAATTATATGTTTAATGTTAATTTTCTTTGGAGTTAATCATGGAACTAGGCCTAATCATCACTTTCATCATTGCTGCTGCAGTAATGGTTAAGAAAGAAATGGCAGAGAAATAATTTCACTTTACCCCTTTTTGATACAACTTTTAGTGAAATAACAAAAAGCCAGCTTATAGTAAGCTGGCTTTTTAGTTTCTACAGTATTTTTTGTATGGCTTTATTCTGGAACGACCTAGATCTTTAATGACCTAGGTCTTCAATAAACTTAGCTCTACAACGAACTAGATTTCTAACCAGTTAGAACTCGTAGTTTGCAGATATACCCCAGTTACGACCCGGTTGAGACTTAATATCGGTGTTGAACTTAGAATCGTGCCCACGGCCTGACATGTCATTGTACAGCCAATATTTTTTGTCTAATGCGTTGAATAGACCCGCTCGTAAGGTTAAATCCGTGACAGGGCGGTAATAAGCAGTCAAATCAACAACTGTGTATCCAGCCACGTTTACGTTGTCATCGGAGTTCCACTCATCTTTCGCAGCAACCATCTTAACATTTAAAGCTGAACCAAAAGTCTCGCGCTCGATTCCAAGCCCTAGCGTACCCGTTAGTGGTGCTACAGAATCAATGGATTTACCAGTAGATTTATCTTCACCATCAGCATAAGCGACCGCTAAACGAGTGTAGGTTCCAAATGGTGCGTCTAACAAAGTGTCTAGATTAATCGTTGAAGAAAGCTCTGCACCATAGATAGTTACTTTATCTAAGTTCTCTTTAGTGTATACGTCTTTACCGCCTTGTTTGCCCGTTTTCGTCTGGTTAATGAAATCAGAGTAATCAGTGTAGAAAGTGCTTAGTTCAAAGCGAGCATGTTCATTATTGCCACGAAGACCAAGCTCGTAAGAGATACTTCTTTCGGCTTTCAAGTTAGGGTTAGCTTCAATGATGGCACCTCGAGTATAGAAGTAGTAGAGGTCGTAAACTGAAGGTGCTTTAAACCCTTGCCCAACTTGACCAAATACCGATAGGTTATCATTGATGTGGTAAACTGAACCTAGCTTAGCTGTGACGGCGTCATCTTTATTCTTCTCATATTGAGTCTTGTAGCCTTCATCCGTTGATGGGTCAGCAACAAATGAGTCATAACGAAGACCGCCAGTTACAATCAACTTGTCTTCCATGAAAAATGCTTGGTCTTGAACAAACACACCCCATTGCGTTATTTCTGCATCAGGTATACCAGTGCTACCCGGTGTAACAGTGCCTCGATCAAATTTATGGTCGTAGTTTTCTAGTTCAAAGTCATTCTGCAGGTATGTGAAACCATATGTGAATTCGTGATCCGCACCATCAATATTCACTAGCTTAGAAAGCTGTGTATCAACTTGCATGTTGACATCAGAAGCATCACGCTCACGAAGTCGACGTCCGTTGAAGCGAGTTGTATCGTAGTTTTTATTCAGAGAACTTGAGTCTTGGTAACTTAGAGACCAGTCTAAAGAGTCAGCAATTGAAGAGCTTAGCTTAAGCTGTTGTTCCAATGTTGCACGAAAACGTTTGTTGGTGTCTTTGTTGTAATTATCAGTATATACAAAGCCCGGCATAAGCTGATAGCCATTGTAGTTTAGCTCATCTTCATCATATTGACGTTGGTAATGCTCAACCGTAATACCAACCTTATTTGAATCTGATACATTGTAGAATGCTTTGGCTAGGATATTACTTAATTCCGTATCTGCTGGGTTCTCTGCACCACGATCTGGACCTTGAACTTCGCTTCCTGATGAATGAGTTTCTGTCTCGTGGCCTTGAGCGTATGTCGCCATAACGATCGTTTCTAACTTATCTTTACGCATCGCCCAAGAAACTGTGTTCTTGAACTGTTCATCTGCAGATGTATAGGTAGATTTGATGCCAAAACGGTTTTCATCCCCGTCAGTTCTAAGCATATCCTCTGGATTTTTAGTTCTTAGCAGTACTGCACCACCAATGGCATCTGAACCGTAAAGCGTAGAAGCAGGGCCTTTATTCACCTCTATGACACTTAATGTATCGACTTCGATCGCATTCGAATATTTACGTTGCTCAGAAGCACCAGGGTTATATGGTGTAGGTTGTTGAACTCCATCTACCATAAGTTTAACGCGATCACCTTCAACACCGCGGATGTTAAAGCCTGAAATACCAAAACGGCCACCGCCTTGAGCTTCTACCCCTGGCGTGTATTGAAGAGCTTGCTTTATGTCGCTAGACATTTGATTCTCTATGTCTTTTGCAGATACAGACTCAATTGAGCTTGAAACGTCTTCTTTGTTTTGTTCAGTACGCGTTGCTGATACAACAACCTCGTCAAATAGGGCATAATCTTCAGCAAAGGCTGATGTTGATGAAAGCGCTAAAACGATTGAAGCAGAGAGTAGGGATTGCTTATACATCTGATAGTTACCTTAGTTCCATAATATCATCTTGATTTGCGAAAGATGATATTGGATCTAAATGATAATTACTATTATTTGCATTTAAATAATTTTCAATATTATCAACTAATTCATAATTAGCGTTATTAAACACATGTATTAAAAAGAGTTTTTCAGTTCCATTCACCATGTGAATGCTTCTCTTTTTGTGATTTAGATCTCACTTACAAAGTAGGAAAGTTATGCATAGCCCAATAACACTTGAAGCCTTACACATATTAGATGCCATTGATCGTCGTGGAAGCTTTGCGGCAGCGGCTAATGAAATGGACCGAGCACCTTCTTCATTGAGTTATCAAATCCAGAAGCTAGAACAAGACTTAGATATTATGATTTTTGATCGCTCAGGCCACCGTGCAAATTTCACGGAAGCGGGGCAGTTAATATTAGAGCAAGGAAGGATCATTCTTGGTGCCACTGAACAGCTCGTTAATGACGCGAGTATTCTTGCTAATGGCTGGGAGTTGGATTTAACGATTGCCTTTGATGGCATTATTCCGATTGCTAATTTCTTCCCATTAGTCGATGAACTCGGAAAAATAAGTAAAACTAGGGTTCGATTACAAGAAGAGATTCTAGCTGGATGTTGGGAATCTCTTTCAGACGGCCGAGCTGATTTATTGGTGTGCCCAAAGGTTGACACCATACCAAACGATATGAAAAGTGACATTATCGGTAAGATGGAAATGGTATGGGTTGCAGCATCAAATCACTACGTTCATAAGCGTTCTGGTGATTTCGACCAAAAGGCGAGAGAAAGTTACAGGGTTATCGCAATTGCAGATACAGCGCGTGACCAACCTGCATTAAGCATCAATATTCTAGAAAAGCAGCCACGTTTAACCGTAACAAGCTTCCCAGCCAAGGTAGAGGCTCTAACTGCAGGGTTAGGGATCGGCACCTTACCGAATAGTGTAGCTAAACCTTTGATTGAATCTGGCGTTCTACAACAAATTTCGGGTACCGAACCACAGCCTATCGACATCGTAATGGCTTGGCGACGTAACAAGATGGGCGACGCCAAGTCATGGTGTATTCAACACCTAAAAAAAACATGGGCGTTAAAGTAACGGCAACACCATATCTGCAGTGCCGTCTTCAAAACTGATATCTAGCTCGAAGCCCAACTTCTGGGCTAGTGTCAGCATCCCTCGGTTGGTCGGCATCGTCATGCCCGACATCTGCTTGGTCTGCTTTGTACGACAGTAGTCAATAACCTTAGTCATCAAAATGCGGCCTAATCCGACGCCTTTCAGATCGGAACGTATCAGAATAGCGAACTCTGCATCGGTGTTCTCTGGGTTAATCAGCGCTCTCGATACGCCAATAATCGCGGGTACGCCTTGTTCCTTTCGAACGACCACAAATGCAATTTCTCTATCAAAGTCAATCTGAGTAAAGTTAGCCAACGCCTCATGATTGAATTCACCCACATCACTAAAGAAACGCTTGTAAAGGTCTTCTTTGGATACACGATGAATAAAATCAGCATGAAGCGGCTCGTCTTCAGGAAGGATCGGGCGTAACAACACCTCAGTGCCGTCCTTAAGTACGATATTCTCTTCCAATTCGACTGGATAAGGGCGAATCGCAAGACGTTCTTGAGGATCGCCTTGGTATGCTTTCAAGATGATATCGGCATCTAATATCGTGAACTTGTCTCCGTTGGCCAGTACTGGATGGATATCCAAATCATGTATTTCAGGGCAATCTACTACCATCTGAGATATACGAACCAGCAACTCAGAGAGCCCTTCAATATCAATCGGGTTAGGTAGTTTTTGCAGACGAATCTTGCCGCTTTTTATCGCTCGAATGATCAAGTAACGCGCCAGTGTCATATTGAGTGGTGGAAAGGCTGCAGCAGCGTCAATGGATTCATCCCATTCAGAACCTCCTTGACCAAGTAAAATGATAGGACCAAAGGTTTCGTCCGTTGTCACTTTTACACGTAGCTCCTGCCCGCCGGCGAGTTTGGCCATTCCTTGAATTAACAATCCATGAATATGCGCAGTAGGGAACGACAGTTGAGAGCGATCGAGAATCGCCTGAGCCGCATTGGCGACTTCATTGCTGTTTCTTAAATTAAGCATGACTCCTTGCACGTCCGACTTGTGTGCAATGTCTGGCGAGCGTAGTTTAACTGCGACTGGGTAACCAATCGTTTCAGCAATATGTACCGCTTCACTTGGGTCAGAAGCTATCCAAGTTGGTAATACATCTAGGTTGAAGTGCTTGAAAAATTGGCTATTTTGATGCGTATCAAGGCTGACTGTATCTTTATCCAGTAGTTGTCGTTCTATCCAATTTTTTGCATCTGCTAGATCTTCAATATGGACTTTTTCTGCCGTGGTTGGCGTTTCCATTAACTGACGCTGGTTACGCCTGTACTCGACCAAGTGCATGAATGCGACCACTGAACTTTCAGGTGTTCGATAGGTTGGAAAACCCGCTTCGGTAAACAATTTTCGTGCTGGCTTTGCTGTTAGCTCGCCAGACCAATTCGTTAGAATGTTAAATCGCTTGTGGCGAGGATGCTTTTTAATGGCTTCAATAATTCGTTCAGCTGTTCTAGCTGAATGTGCGATCGCAGAAGGGCTGTGCATGATAAGAATCGCGTCCGCTTCATCACCATCTAACAAGATGTTTATCGTATCGATATAACGTTGCTCACCGGCGTCACCAACTATATCGATTGGATTACTCTGAGACCAACTCAATGGTAAAACCTTATTGAGTTTCTCTAGCGTATCTTCAGAAAACTCGGCAAGCTTACCACCACGGTCAAAAAGGGTATCCACCGCCATGATCGCAGGGCCGCCGCCGTTGGTCACAATGGCCAAGCGCTCTCCACGCAATGGCACTGAATGAGTCAGAGTCTCTACCGCTGCAAACAGTTCATGTAAGTTCTTAACTCGTAACATGCCGCTGCGTCGGATCGCTGAGTCATAGATAATATCTAACGTATCGGCACCGCCAGTATGTAGCATTGCCGCCGCCCGGCCTTTAGCTGTTCGTCCGCCTTTTAACACTAGAATTCGTCTATTACGTGACGCAGCACGCGCAGCAGAGATAAAGCGCCTCGCATCTTTAATACTATCAACATAAAGCAATATTGCTTCGGTGTGAGAGTCGGTACTCAGATAATCCAACAGCTCTGAGAATTCTATGTCACTGCCATTACCTATCGAGATAAACGCCGAGAAGCCGATCTCTTTATCGTTCGCCCAATCTAGAATCGTTGTACACACTGCAGCGGATTGAGAAACAAAGGCTATTTTACCTGGCAGCGCCGTCACCGGAGAAAAAGAGGCATTCAAATTTAACCACGGGACAATAACTCCCAAGCTATTGGAACCAAGTACCCGAATATTGTTTGCTTTGGCTATTGCAATACATCTCTCATCAAACGTTTCACCGCTATCACTTTGCTGTTGCATGTCGGAGGAGAGCACAATGACGGAAGCGATGCCTTTCTCGGCCAACTCTTCAAAAATAGCCACATTGCGTGTCGCATTAGTGCACAAAATAGCAAGGTCAGGCACGATAGGTAGCGACAAGATGTTTTTGTAAGAGAGGACGCCTGCGACAGAATCGTATTTTGGTGTTACTGGCATCACCGCACCTTTAAAATCCCCGTGCAACAAATTGTTCATGACGATATATCCTGCACGCGTTTCTCGTTGAGATGCACCAACAACAGCGATTGAACGGGGTTTAAGTAGGGGATCAAGATGATTCATAGACATATCCTAGCAATGCACGTAAGTTCATCGTAACTTACTTTTCATTCACGGGTTGATGGCAAATTCACCGAATTAAGATGAATAAGCAGACACTGCATAAAGTTTGTGAAATAGGTCACCCACTAATGGTGTATAATCTCAAAGTTAACTTGATTCTAAACCGACGTATCGGCATGATTTATAGTAATTATTATTAAGGATATAGAGCTTTCCATGAAAAAACTTGCAATTGTGACTTTGCCACTGCTCTTGGCTGCATGTGTATCTGACAACTACGTTACCAATGTAACCTCAGATAGCTATCAAGAAGAGTTCAAAACGGCTAAAGTTGAAGCTCCAGTTGTATCTCAATCTGAGCAGACTGCCGTTGTTGAAGAGAACGTGGTCAACGTTGTCAGAACCACACCTGTAGAACAAAAAATCACTCACACGACTAGAGCTAAGCCGGTTGCAACAATTACAGCTCCAACCAAGAAGCAACAAGACATGAACCAACGCTTTGGTTACACAGTTCAAGTTGTTGCTGTCGGCAGCCAAGCCAAAGTCGATTCTTTTGTAAAAATGCTACCAACCACTTCCCAGCCAATTTGGGAAAACTACAAAATGGTTAACGGCACGAAGTGGTTCACTGTACTTTACGGTGACTACGCGACACGCTTAGACGCTAAAAAGGCGATTTCATCTTTGCCGAGCAGTTTTCAAAACTTAAAGCCATTCGTTAAGAGCATTGATGATATCAAGAACTCTGAATACCCAACGCTTAACAAGTTAAACTAAGTTTTAAATCATAAAGAAGGAGCAAATGCTCCTTCTTTTGTTTTATGACGGTTAGTTTTGTTTAATAGTTAATCGCTCACTCCTTAGATGACAATTTTAGCGTTCAAAACACTGTACCTATTTCGACTTTTGTTTATCATTGAAGTCAGTATTCCTAGTTTCAAGGACCGAATTTACCCATGAACACCACAAACATCCTTCTACTTTGCGGCGGTGGATCTTCAGAGCATGAAGTGTCAATCGTTTCAGCCAATTACCTTTTTGAACAACTTAATAGCGTTGCAGATTTTAACGTTGTGAGAGTTGAAATTAAAAACGAAGGCTGGTGTCTTGATTCGGGTGAGTTGGTTTATCTTGATATTAACGATCAAACCTTACGTGGCGACAACTTAGAATCTAAAGTCGATTTCATTGTTCCTTGTATTCATGGTTTCCCTGGCGAAACAGGTGACATTCAATCACTGTTTGAAATGGCTAAGATTCCGTACCTAGGTTGTGGTTCTGAAGCAAGCAACAACAGCTTCAATAAAATCACATCAAAACTTTGGTACGACGCTCTGGGTATCCCAAATACGCCGTATCTGTTCTTATCCGACAACACTGAACAAGCTCATGCACAGGCGACACAAGCCTTTGAAAGTTGGGGGGAAGTGTTCGTCAAAGCGGCTCGTCAGGGATCTTCTGTAGGTTGTTACCAAGTTAACCAAGTGGAAGACTTAAGAGAAGCGATCAATAAGGCGTTTACCTTCTCTGATCAAGTGCTTATTGAGAAATCAGTTGTGCCAAGAGAGCTAGAAGTTGCCGCTTATGAAATCGATGGCGAGCTACAGATAAGCAAGCCAGGCGAGGTGATTGCACCTAATGGCGCATTTTACTCTTACGAAGAGAAGTACAGTGCAGACAGCCACTCAATTACTGAAGTTGAAGCAACTAACTTAACCGATGAACAGCGTGAATTGATTGCAGACAGCGCCCGCAAGGTATTCACGCAGATGAAGCTTCGTCACTTGTCTCGCATCGATTTCTTCTTAACACAAGACAATGAGATCTACCTGAACGAGGTGAATACCTTCCCAGGTATGACGCCAATTTCCATGTTCCCAAAAATGGTTGAACATGACGGCCACAAATTCAGCCAGTTCTTAGAGAACTGCGTGAGAACAAGCATTTCTTAGTTCACCCAAAATATCTTAGCCGTTTTATATAACTCATTAGATAACAAATAGCGCCTTGAGCTTATCTACCAAGGCGCTATTTGTTTTTAAGTCGGAAGCTTTTGGTTTTTAAAGTCAGTTGATTGACTAAGCAGTTTATTAACAATCTGCCTATAAAAAACCGTAGATAAACAAGCCGCCTCTTAACAAAGCCATCAGCTCATTGCCAAGGGATTAGTGCTTTAAACTTCATATTCTCACTCTCAGAGGTACCCGAATAACCCACATATTGCGCAGGCATTGCAGGGCTGAGCCAACGACCAAAATCTTGGATTTCTCTCACCTTAAGGCCTTGTTTCGACAGTTCTTGTGCGGCACCTACACGAATAGAGTTCCCGGAGAAATGGTGGTTGTCAGCCAATTGAAGTAAGTCACTTGCTCTTCTCAATATTCTGTAGATCGACGAATCATCTAAAGGTTGCAGACTGATATTTTCATGTTTATCTATCGCACGAAATACAGGCAACTCGTCTTGTGTTCCAGTAAACGAAAACCAACGCTCAAGTGCGGCGCTTGCTACTCGCGATAGCCTATACACTGAATTTTTTATTGTAATCTGGTACTCATTCTCAACGCTCTCCACATTATCCATCGACAACGCCCTTAGTTCAGATCGCTTTAAAGCACACTCGAACATCACATTATAAATCGCGATATCTCTGATCTCTTTTAAGCTCGATTTCTCATGGGAAAGTAACGTGTTTAACTCAGTAAGGTGTGCGGATGTCATGGCATTGGTTTGTTTAGAGTCGCCAGCCATTCGAGATTGCAAGTGGAGCAGGGTAAAACGAACTTGCCTATGCTTGATTGGGTTAGCAAAGCTCAACACAGTATGCAACAAGCTAAGTGTTGCAGTGTAACGTTTCAAGGACGAGAATTTTCTTTCACTTGATTCAGTCTCAAGAAAACGCCGAACAGCAGTGATGGATGCTGGGAGTGTGTTGATACGATTTTTAGTACAGAACGAATGGTAGCGATTCCAATCACTGTAGATACCCAACAAGGAGTTTCGAGAGTACTGATATCCTGTTAACTCATCTATAATTTCAATTGTCGCGTGGCTGTTTAATTTTTCAACAAATGAATTAATTATCACAGAGTCCGATAAAATAGGGACTTTTTTTCTCAAATTACCGTACCTCAACAGGTGTTTTTGCCATATTATGCTTGATATCATTAGAAGTATACTTATGATTAACGTAATGAAAACAAAACGATGATCAATGGATATGGCAAATTCAGTTTACCGAGGCGTTCCTCTACAATCAGCGGATGCAAACAACACCGTTTGGCGTGCCAAGCTAAAAAACAACATTATTCAAGGCAATTTACCTGCTGTGAAAAAGAGTATTGATTGGTGGATTGATACTGCGACCCTTATTGACCCGAAAGAATTCACAGCGTTAAACAAGTCGAGGGCGTCTGGTGGTGGCTTAGCTGAAAACTTCCATGGTTACCAAATTAAAAATGATAGCGGTGAGCCTAACGCTTGGTATTGCATGTTTAACGGGCGCCTAATTAAAGGTGGCAAGATTGCAATCCAGCGTCATATAGAGGCTTTCTTACTCGCAAAACAAAAAGCAGCACAGCAAAAGAAGTAAAATTATGAGCCTAGTATATTCAACTGAAACAGGTCGTATTAAACCTGAAGAAGAGAAAATCCAGCGCCCTAAAGGCGATGGTATTGTTCGAATCCAAAAAGAAACAAAAGGCCGTAAAGGTAAAGGCGTTTCTATCGTAACAGGCTTAGACCTAGATGACGCACCATTAAAACTCATGGCTGCGGAACTCAAAAAAGTATGTGGTTGTGGCGGCTCAGTAAAAGATGGCAACATCGAGATTCAAGGCGACGCTCGTGACAAGCTCAAAGCGCATCTTGAAAAGAAAGGCTACAAAGTTAAATTTGCTGGCGGTTAAGCTCTAACTAATGCCAGGGGTAAAATCGAAGATTATTATCACTGGTTATTAGGTATTTTATGGTAAATAGCCACTATGGTTAAATACACAGTAGAATTCAGAGAGTACAGATATGAAATAAAGGCAGGGCATCACATAAAGATACCTGCCTTATAAACACCGAAACCAATTTAACATAACGTACATAATACGCACTAAGGCTGTGCGTAAAATCTGAGAGTATTCAGTACCTTAGCAATTGCAGATTTTGCGTACACGCGTGCTATAGACGCTTGAAATTCAAAATGTTTCCACATAAATACGATCATTAATTAGTTTTCGTCCTTCAATTTTGCGTTATACCTAGTTTTCGTCACTGTTCTTTTTTCCGGTTTGACGACAAGTTTCATCGAATTCACCGATGGACATCGTGTTTTGTCATCGAAAAAAGAATTCGACGGATGTTTGATAACTTGAAGGAGATCACATGCTCACTCCCCGTTTTGCCGATCTATTGAATCGCTACTTCGACGACATTCATGAAGCCGCCGCGTATTTTTACGTTCAACCGATCACGATCAAGCGTTGGCTGTCTGGCGCGGTCCCGGTCAATCCACTGGCCGAAAAATTGATGAACATTCACGCCCGTGGCTACTTACCGTTGGATCATCGCTGGAACGGATTTCGAATCAACGTTGACCGTGCGATCCTCATTACCCCCGAAGATCGGGAATTCAATCCCAAGGAATTGCTCAGTTTTGCGTACTGGCGTGACGAGCACCGGCAACTGGTTGAGCGCCACGGCAAAATTGAGTCCCCGAAATACTATCCGGCTAAAGAGCATCCCTTGCCATTTCGTGGCGGTCGTTGCATGCTGCCTAAGCCCTGGATCCCGGCCAAATTCAAATAATGGTGCCATTCAGAGCAACAACCCTCGAGATAAGCTTCTTTAATCTAGGAACGTAAAACGTCATGACAACGATAATAGCCAGCCCGAACATTTTCATCGCGGGTGACGCCATGTGGACTAGCCAAGTCAGCGGTTTGGAAGTCGACTGTGAGACGCGCAAACATATCGTGTGTCTCGAGCAAGTGATCTTTTTTTCGGGTGATGAGCACCCTATTATCCTCGCGCAAGCCGTGCTTCTGGCCCTCATTTCTGACGAGGAATACATTCAATTAGCCCAAGCGCTCGACGAACGCGATGAGATTGGCTTGATTGCGGTAACGGAAAACACCGGTGCGCTGATAGACATGCCCATCGGCAACAACGCGACCACCGGAGAGCTGGTGTTTACTGGCTCTGGGGGCTTCCATGCGGCCACGTTTTATCAAGATCTCGACAGATTATCTTGCCTGTTAACAAGAATAGATACAGCGATGACGATGGCGTTCCACGTCGACGAGCAATCCGGCAACGGGATCCACAAGAAGGTGTGGCCTCAGCGCTACGACAACTTGTGTTATACTGACACCAGTTACCGAGAATACATCGGGGCTAAAATTGAAGAATATCACGAGTTCATCGCCGAATGGGCCTTAATGGAGGGCGACAACATGGCAGCACAACTTCCCCGCTCTACAAATCGCACAGCGCCGGCACCAAACGCGCCCAAAGCGACCCCAGAGCGCATGAAAGCAATACTCGACGCGATAAGAAAAAACCAGAAGAAACAAACTGAGAAACAAGAAGAAAGTGCCTAAAACAGAGGCGCCTGAACAGTACGTAGGTCATGTTCAGGCGCTTGTTATGTGACCTAATTTTTGACAACTATCTTAAGCTTTTTATCTATTAGTGTTACCCCTGCATGAGTCACTGATATGTTTCCATCAGAATCAGTCCTCGGAGTCATCAATATACTACATTCACTTCCATCATTATTGAGAAGGCTAGCGGAAATAGAAGGTGATTGACCTTTTTTATGTTCGCTCTTTTTTATCTCAAAACGATAATATTTATGACCATCTTGTTTTCTTTCTTCAAAATCATCGGAACCTAGTAATATTATATATGGCTTAAGTTTTAGAAACTTTAATACAGCGAAAGAAATACTCAAAACAGCTGCGATAATCTTTAGGAAAATGACCACATAATTTAATGCGCCTTCTCCAATGACCGATTCCAGTTCTTTTAAGACAGAAGCAATGGCACCGAATATAACAGCTACAATAAACATCCAATCAATTTCATCTAAATTCATTTATTCTCCTTTACACCACCAAATCCAAGGTTCCATTATGCACATAGCCCCGCCTTAAACATTAAGGCTAATTCGAGCCAAAATTTCCATAGTCGAATCGTTTGTTATATTTATTCTCTTTTGATACGAACTATAAATTACCAATTATTTTTTGAATTTCATCTGGATTTAAGTAGCTATTATTAACTTTACCTTCAATCAAAAAACCGTCTGCTAATATTTGGGATAATTTTTGAACAGACTTTTCATTAAAGAGCTTCGGATAGATCCGCGTATACGCATTGAACGTTGCCTTTAAGTTACGGTGGCAATCTTCAGCTGAACTGAGTGTTGTGACCTCTCCCGAATTAAATATAGGTATGAAAATTTCAAGTAGGTTGTTTTTAACTCTTGCTTTAGCTTTCTGCGACTTGTGATTTTCTCGAGCCCAAGACCTAAAAAGAATGCCAGAATACCAGGGAGCCATCCATTCATGAAACTATTAAGTGAAATTTTCCACCACTCAATATCATTAATTATAAAATACACTAACTCTTCCTATTGCCCGTGAGGTACTTGAAAAATATAACGCCTTAAACATCGAAACTAAAGACAAACCTACAATGCCGAATGTAATAAATTGTGTTGATTAATTTGTTAGACGAATGTTGCCTTCAGCAACGCGACTTGTTGCTCAAACAACCCACTATCAAATTTGGAGTAAGATTTAGCTATATTTACCCATTGAACTCCGGTTTCATCAATATGACGAAATTCAATTTGTAACGCATATTTTGAACAACGAAGAAAACCAAATATAAAACCTACAATCGTTAAAGTAACAACTAAAGCTTTCAACCAAAAAGGTGTACTCTCAAGAGTTGGGATTGCTAACCAAACTGCTCCGGAGAAAACAAATAACCAAAATATTATTTGACCTAGATTGTCGAGTAAGCCAAGTTTCTTAACTCTCACATTATTAATTTTTGATAAAGGATACGAATCTTTTTTAAAGCTAAACTCTTCTTGGCTCAGTTGAAAATCTGTTTCCTTGTACATTATTGCCTCCATTTTTATCAACACTCTTAAATGCTTTATTAGCTTTTTTGGGTTACATACTTTGCGTGAATATCGAGAACAAATGGCTCCACTAAAGCTATACATCGGTCTAGATCGTCATCCGTTATATCTACTTTCTCACCATCTAAGGTATGACCATTTCGATGCACAAGGTCATGGCGTAACTCAAGTTGTTTTAATAGCTCTCTGCTGATATTAAAACGAATGCCAAGAACTTTTTTATAATACATTTCAACATCATTAAGCCGATGCCATACCAATGCTTTCATTGAATGTATCAAATACTCATCAATAGGGTTGTTTAAAGCAAAAGGAACCGTCACGGTAGCAGAACGAAACTTGTCATGGCTTGCTAGTTTTCGGAGTGATTCTGGAGAATTAGTAAGTTCAAAAATGAACAAGTTTGAAAGATACTGTTCCATTAAGCTTATCACGTTCGAAAAATACAATTGGTTGTGAAAACTATCTCTACTTTGGGCTCTTATTTGCGTAAGTCCTTCAGTGAAAGTATTGAGATATACATCAAATTCCGTATCAGAACTCATTAGCATGGTACTCCACTCTAATTTGCTCTTTTAACGCTCCATCCTTTGTCTCAACGTCTAGCGTCCAATCAACACCAACATTGGAAGACCAAACATTAATGTTAAACTCATTACCTTCCTCGTCTTCAAACGAATCATAGTTTTCGCTAACACTATCCCTATAACGCTCTGCCACAAAGTTAGGAGACGGTACGCTAACAACCGTAACCTCTTCAGTACCGCGATAAATAAGTAGATAGCCACCGGAAATGGGTGGCATACAGTCATTACCTTCTAACGTAAACTTCATCATCTCATTTCTCAAAATACAAATACGTTTCGATTATAACAGCATAGTTTTAGGCTTACACCTTCAGAAAGCTAACGCCCGCTTAAGTGGTGAGTAGCGTAAGACCGATGTTTCTGCAAACCACCTTAAACACAGAACGCAACGTATAGTAAAAATGTCACGTGTTACGAATTAATCCTAAACAGTTCGATATACGGTTGTGCCAGGCTCAGAGTTTGGCCCCAACTTACTGCTAAAAACGAACAGACAACTAACTAAAATACCTATCTCGAAAAGCTGACATAGAAAAGATGCTGTCTTAAACACCAGACCTGAATCCATCCAAGGCATCGCTATTTCAATTAGCACAGCGGCTAAAACCAAAGTATACCCAACTCGTTGATGCCATTTACCTAACACTCGCGAAAAGTGATGGAAAGCTAACAGATAAAACACCGAAAAAAAAGGCATTATAAACCAGATGAGATACTCAAAAATTTCAATCAACGAGCTACTACCTTCGCCCAAAGTTGCCATTAGAATAGAGATAATAAAGTTGAGTAGCATGTAAAGAAACGGATATATAAGAATACCCAAGGCAAGATACCGAACTGATTTTTTAACTCCACTTTCCACTTGTGTTACCTTCTCTAGTTGGAGTGACGCATAACACCCAATTAAGTAGCTGACAACGCTACTAATACGTTCAAAATTACCACCAAAATCACTTAAACTGAACTGAGTTGAAAATCCCAAGCGTTGACAGTCTGCTTTAATTGCTTGTTGTTAGCTCTACGACTTAGACTGGACAAGACACAATTTATTGAAATTCATCGCCATGATTTTCTAATGTTTTAATACCACACTCTAAACAAACTACATAGCGATCGATTAAATCTAGTGACGCTCCTGCTGGACTAGCCATCCCACCCAAAAAACCCGCAAGAAATTCCTTAAACTTTTCTTTCTTACTATTGCCATATTTGGACGGTTTTTGCTTAATCAATTCTTTATGTTCTGTTTTTTGACCACATTTGTCGCAATACCTAGCACTCATTTTAACCTCAATTGTTGTTTTATAAATCCTGAGAATGATATCGGAGTAGCTGCGCATATGAATGAGAAGTGAATCACACATATGAACCAGTACGCACATTTAATAAGTAGAACTAACGCTTATTAGATAGAAAATTCTGCATTTAAATACAGAGTTTTTCTGTCTAGTCTGATTTATGGGAAAGGATTATACTCATTAACCCTATTTATAACAGTGATTTAAATCATTAGCTGTAAAACTGGATGCTTAAAGTGTGGATTCTCGTCGTAGAAATGCAGAAAGGGCTACTTTCCTAAAAAAATAGCCCTTTCGATTGCTGTGAATCATCGGCGTTTCTTGTAGCGTTTTCGTGTGGTGTTCGCCCTTACCACACGCCCGTTCTTGAGCGTGTAACCTTTCTTAAGTTGGCCGTTTGGTCGACGACCTTTGCACTTGTGTCCTTTCATTGGGGTTCTCCAGTTTTCGTATCCGTTGCTCTTGGTCTTGTTGCACTCGCTTTATCCAGTTGATGTCTGTTTTCAAAGCCGCAATCGTGCCGAGGCTTGAGACTCAACCTGTAATAAATGCAATGACCAACGCATCAAGAAACGCCATCACTTCGTTTTCCATCGAGATCCGTAATATTCAAGTAGGTATCGCACCATGGCGCGTAATTGGGAATAAAAGACAAAATGAATGAAACGAACGCTCTAATAAACAACAAAGTGTTTTGATAAAATTGAGCTTAAAAAGTGACACTGCAACATAACTACCCTCCACTTTAATTGACGAACAGTAACAGTGGCCTCGTGACTCGTTGTCACAGCAAGCCATAAAACTCGCACACATAACTCTGATTACGACAAACCGAACCACAGTAAATTTAACTGTATAAATATGCAGTTAAATTGATACCCCCGCAAAAACCACACTTATCGAGTGAATAGCATTCAAAACCAACGCCATGCGTACAGAATTTGTTCTAAAAATCAGTTTAATCATTAACTTTTCTGTATAATCTTCAATTCAATTTTAACTATTGGGTTCGAATGTGAATACTCGATAGAATCTCTGTTTGCGGTGACATCACGCATAACCACAAAGTTACATGTATGGATGATTAACATTTTGAGCGACAACGTATTCAGGCAAATCAATATATTCCTTTCGGTTTTTTGCCTCGCTGCCACTCTACTGTCGTTTATCTCTTACCATATGATCATGGATCAAAACTACGTTATCACTCCAGATAGATTCCCTACACTCGTTAACACTGACCAAGAACATAATGGTGGCACCAAAGGGGTGCTGTATAAGTCAGAAGACACCATTGAGTTACAGTGTGACTTTAAGCGTACCTATAGCTCGCCATTCTGTGAGATTGAGTTCGTTATCTCTACGGAAGGTAAAGGTCTGGATCTCTCAGTGTATGACTCAGTGACCATCAATATGGATTACGAAGGCCAAGAACAGCCAAGGTTTCGCTTTTACATTCGAAATTACGACGAGAATTACAGCGTTCAAGGTGACGCTATGTCTAATAAGTTCAATCGTTTAGATTTCTCGTTACCCGATAGAAAACACATCGACTTAGATTATTTCAATGTCCCTTTATGGTGGATCGACTATTACAACCACCCTATTACTAATAGCGCCGTAGACGTTACCAACGCAGTGTCGGTTGAGTTAGGGCTTGGTGCTAGCACACTTGATGGGCACCATAAACTGACAGTACAAAGCATCGTTTTTCACGGCAAGACGATCGACAAGTTTGTACTAGGAAAACTCTTAATTAGTTTATGGGTGCTGTATGCGATTTACTATATATCTTGTGCGTTATATCTAGCCAGAAGAACAAGAACAGATGCCGCACAGCAACAACGTTTGTTGACTCAAGAAATTGAAGAGCTAAAGATAAAGGCTACAACCGATCCGTTAACCGGCTGTAGGAACAGAACTGAAGCTTTAGATGCTTTCTATGATTTTGAATGGTTAGCCCAGCAAGGAAAAACAATTCACATCGCTTTGTTTGATTTAGACCATTTTAAGCAAATCAATGATCAACATGGCCATGAAGTGGGTGACAAAGTACTTATTCAGTTTGTCGCAACGGCGAACGAGAGTCTTGGTGAGCAATATTTACTTTATCGCTGGGGTGGTGAGGAGTTCCTTTTAGTTTGCCTGGAGCAAACTGCGCTACAGTGTAACGAATCTATCAATAATCTATACCTAGCAATCGACCAAAGCGTTTGGCCTAAAGCGCTTAAAGTAACGACTTCGACTGGAGTAACACAGCTTAAGCAACATGAATCGATACGTTCTGCAATTAAACGTGCAGACAAGGCACTCTACCAAGCGAAAGACAACGGACGAAACCAAGTCGCAAAGTTGTACTAAAGCTCGCTTGACTAGACTGCAGTTACACATTCAACTCTCTGCCAATACCCAATCAAGACGCCATTAATACCCTGTCGATATCTACTGTCCATTTAAGCCGCCGTTAGATTTTCAACGCAGACTAAAGAAGCCAAAAGCTTTACTGTCTCATTAGGGTTCTAATCGATATGTACGCCTCTAAGCGCGCTCTCACCATCGGTAATAACACATTCTGTAGTAACGCCATTAATCGCATTCTCAGGTTGAGATGTATCGTTTCTAAGCTTCCTAACTACTTGTTCTAAACCGCACATATCTGGCTAGTAAAAGCTTTCTCTAAGCAGTCGTAAGTCACTCGCGGTATCGGTTTTGAACATTACCGTCGTTACTTATCTCGCGCTGCTCTTCGAGGAAATCCTTATTATTCTGCTCCCGTCACGCTTCTAATCACGCACTCTGACCCACTAAAAATGGAAGTCACAACGTCACTATCCTTAAAAAACGCCATAGATTTAACTACTTAGACATGGTGACATAAATGCTGACACCCAAAATGATAGTTGTATTGTTTTCAGAGCTTGCTGTAATTTAATTGCAAATAGGAGCCAAGAAAAGCCTGATAAGTGGATTACTCCAACGTAACTTACTGAATAAACGGCATTTAATGGTTTTGAATAGTTCGGGGTTTAGGGTAACTAAAGAGTTGGTATGTACGAGATAATATACTAGAGGGTAATATATTTAGTTATAGTGCGCTAAGGTGTTAAAAAAGAAGGGCTAATGCCCTACTCTTCTTTATTACTCATTTCTTCACGAATTTGCTCAGCAACGATTTTGATAGCTTGTGCTGTGCTGATGCCCTGGGTCATCATTTCTTGAATTCGTTCAACAGCTTTCTGTTGTTCTTCGTGAGAAAGGGTTGGTAAGTCGTTTAGCATAGTCTGCTCCTTTATTTAGGAGCAGAACTATATAAGGACTGTTAGTAACTAGCAAGGAAATTGATTGATGCACCCATTGCATTTTCATTTGTGTAGTTAGCACTTAAATCTAACTGGAACAAATTGAGTGGCGACAAACCAATACCTGCAGTGACTGTACCTTCTGAACCAGAGTATGCCAAATTCTTGTAGTACCCTGCCCTTAGCTGAAGCTGACGTAAAACATCAACTTCTGTACCAACGCGAATCATCTGTTCATTATCTTTGAACGAAGTAAACTTTTCGGTTTCATTTAAGTCATAGTCGACACTAAGCGTGAAGTAGTCCGCTACGATACCAGCACCTACGGTATATACTGGCTCTAGTTTGTATGCGTATTGGCCACCGACTTTGTGTGTCACATCGCTGGTCGTCGTACTCGTTAAAGTTTGAGATGTATCTTTGGTATTGATATCTCTAGATATTAAGTTGGTAGCCGAAAAGCCAACTCGAAATGGACCTGTGAACCAAAGCGCGCCAGCATCCATATTAAAAGAAGTTTCACCTTCACCATTGTCTCTTACATCAGACAAATCGTAGCTCTTAACAGAAGCAACGTAGTTGTATGTGTAAATACGTTGAAGTTTAGGCGTGATACCAAATGAAATATGCTGCCCCATAAAGGTTTGATATTTAGCGAGAGTTAATCCAACTTCGGTAACACCAATAGCAACGGCTTCTACCGTCGACAACTCAAGTTTATCGGCATCTGTCGCTGACGCTTCATTGTAAACATTTGGTGTAGCAAACGATTCTGTATAGGCTTTGCCGAATAGGTTAGCCGCTATAAATTGATTTGGGATAGCGAATGCGACAACACCACCAAGTTCAACATTAGCTTGGTTACCATCGAGTTTTTTAAGAGCTGCATCTAAATCTGCAGTGTTTGTCGCAGCCAGAGCGGAATCAATATTTGATTTCATGTCTTGGGGGTCATTATAACTACCACCAAAACTTGGCGTGATCATACCCATATCATCGTTACGACGATAAATAGCAACAAGTGCTGGGTTATAGAATGGAGCTGTTAGGAAGTTTGCTGAAACAACACCAACACCACCCATCGCATCACCACGCGCTTCAATGGCGTAGTTTGCTGCTGAAAGAGGAAGACTGGCGAATGCAATTGATGCTGCGAGTAGTTTAGTTGTATTTTTCATGCCGTTTATCTTTGTTAGATCCCTTACATTATTAACGGCTCAATTCTAAATTACTTTAGCTACTCTTCGCTAGAAATATCATAAGTTTTACTGATAGTTTGTGCTTGCTCTATCGCTATGTCACCTTGCCAGCGCGAATGTACCATTGATACAGCTAAAACATAACGATCATTGGGCAGTTCTTCACCCGTTAAATTGGTCGGATAATCGGATTCATAACTTTTACCCCACACCTGCTTATATCGTTCATCGACATAATCGTACAAACCTACGTCTAGCTTTGGTAATGGGCAGTATGGGTTCAGCAGTGCTTTTTTATCGATCAACCAAGAGTCTTTAGATGCCCAACGAACTTGTTGACGCATAACCACTTCACCAAGAATGACCCAAGTGCTCCAGGAGTTACCGCTATTTCCTTTTACAGTCAGGCGATAAAGTCCGGAATCAAGTTGAGACGCTAAGCTATAACGTTTGCTGTATACACTCACTGAAGTGTTATTGATTACAGGGTTACCTTTGGTGAACTCACTATCAGACGAAACGACCTTGTCGACCCACTTCTCAAAGGTGATGTCTTGGATGTTGCTTTCCGATTCAACGTCAATCGCCACACGGAATGTTTCCCTGCCTGGGCTTTGGATAATGTGTCTTTTCACGACGACCGAGCTTATCCAGTCCGGTAAAGTGTTTTTGGTGAGCGTTTTCCCACAATCTTTGTTCAATGCTTGCTCGAACAGCTGATTGAGATGATCTTCGCGAGATTGCGAAGCGTTGATTTGCCAAACTTCCACTAGTGAATCAAACATCAATGCTAAATCATTATCTAGCAGGTGCTTGTGCACTTGTGTCAGCGCATCACTGTCCTTAAACCAATCGGCTGCGTGTGCAGTATTGATGACGCTTGATAAAATGAGTAGTGGAAGTAAGGCTTTTTTCATTACGCTTTCATCTTGTAGCCAACGCCACGTAAGGTTTCAATTTCTAAACCTGGCAACTTCTGTCTTAGTTGCAGAACGTGCGTGTCTACAGTACGAGTTGTTGGGAAGTGGTTGTAACCCCAAACGTGGTCTAGTAGCTCATCACGAGTAAACACTCGACCAAGATTACTTGCCAAGAATAATAATAGATCAAATTCCGTACGCGTTAACGTGACTTCCAGTTCGTTAAAAAACACTTCACGTGTTGCTTTGTCAATTACAAGGTTTTGAGCCATTACTTTTGATGCATCTTGATCTTCAGCATCAGGTAGGCGTAGTTGTGCACGGATTCGAGCAAACAGTTCAGCTTCTGCAAATGGTTTCGTTAGGTAATCATTCGCACCTGAGTCTAGGCCGGCTACTTTGTCTTTTACTGTTACGAGAGCCGTTAGCAAAATAACTGGGATGTCTTTCTTTTTCTTCCAACCTGGAAGTGAATCTACTGAGTCACCATCAGGAAGTTGACGGTCTAGGATCACAAGATCCGCTTGTTCCCAATAGCCTTCAACTTCAGAGATCAGCTCGGCATGTAAACATTCATATCCAGCTTGCTCAAGGCTAACTAATAAACCGTCAGCTAAATTTTTATCGTCTTCAACGAGAAGCAATGTCTGTTTCACAAGGTATCTCCAAAATAAATGTTGTTGGGGGGCCGATAAGCGTCATGTGACCGCCCATTTTTCCGACCATAGATTCTACTATCGTCAGACCTAAACCGAGTCCACTCTTACTTACGAATGGCTTTCTTAGTTGCCCCCAATCTTTACGAGACAAGTCTCCATTATCTATAACTTTGAATGTCAGCTTCTTGTCAGAAGTATTCAGTTCTAGTATCACTGGGGCAACACCGTATTTCACGGCATTTCTGATCAGGTTATCGATACACGTTCCTAACCAATATACGTTTACTTTTGCAGCAATATCTTTGTTTACGCGGAGTTCAATGCCCGGAGCAAAGTCTTCTTCAACTTTGTATTGAAGCCACTCTTCAACACTTGGCACCCACTCTGTTGCAAGCGGTTGGTTGTCTGATTGCAAATAGTCTTTACTTGCTTCTGCCAACTGCCTTAAACGGCGTGTATCTTCACACAACCTACGAAATTCATCATATACCGATTCTGGCAAGTGTTCGAACTCTCGCCTAAACCCTTCAACCGTCAATGACAAACTCGCAATCGGTGTTCTTAATTCATGCGTTAGAATTTGAAGAACCAGCATGCGGCTCTTCATCTCTTGTTTTTTACTGTTCCAACGGTAAACCGCCCACCCCAACACGAGTAGGATATTGGCAATCACCAAAATAAACATGGCGATCTGCAGAAGCTCTGAATGATCTTCTATTTCCCAACATACATTGCCGCGTTGGACAAAACAGCTGTTGCCTTCTGAGGACAAACTAAAGGCTAAACCCGCGAGCGTAGCGTTTTCGTTCCAAACTGATTCTTTATACAGGTAATATCTATCACCGCGCTTGACCCACATTTCATCAAGCTCAACAAACATACTCGCACCCGCTAGCAAAGCTGTTATGGCTTCATTGTCCATCTTCTGTAGACGAGACAGTAGTTCATCGTGTTCGGTGTTCGGTCGCTCTTGAATGTGCATGTAGCGCTTCAACGAGTCAAATTTCTCTGGGTATAACTCAACGTAGCGTGCGGCATATGAACCGCCACCGGGATGAATCAAACCACTTCGAGTAAACCAACGATCAGAAAGTTTAGTTCCTTTACACATTGCACGAGTAAAGACCAAAGGCTCTGTGATTAGAGGGCTTAAAGGCAACTTTCCGCTGCATGTTTTTGATAACCGGTATAAGCGTTGGATGTCTTTTAGTGGGTATTCAGCAGTTTGCGGCAGCATAGAGGACGGCATGATCAAGCGAGTCGGGTAATCAGCCTGAAGCAGTCGAATATCATAAGATTCAATTGCCATTTCATGATCAAAAAGTTTAGTGAAGTTATCGATACGCTCAGGTAAAGAGTCAGCAAACGCGTTCACTGAAACGGATAATGTAGCGATAAGCAGAGTAAATGTTCTTTTGATGATCACAAACCAACGCAAATTCATATAGATCAATCAAATATATACCATTCGTTATCAAAGATAAATTTATAACCGCATGAAAAACCGTGCTAATGACGAGTTATAGCGACAAATTCGATCATATTAGGGCTATGTTGCACAGCTGTACTCGCTAATCGTTTGAGTCGTTATAACTTCATTCAAATGAGTTTTACGGCCATCTATCGGACTGTGCTTATTGCTTATAGGCCATAGATTGCTGCTTATGGGTCATAGATTGTTGCTTTAGGATACAGCGACTTTCAGATGAACAAAAAAAAGGAGCTCTAATGAGCTCCTTATTTAGTTACGACTTAATGCTTTTGCTTAGAAAATACTTAAAAAGTGTTTCCTATAGATGCTCTAGAATACCGAGACAGCTCTGTTTCGCATCACCAAACAACATCTGCGTATTCTCTTTGAAGAACAGTGGGTTTTGCACACCTGCGTAACCTGTGTTCATCGAACGTTTGAATACGATAACGTTCTGAGCATTCCAAACTTCAAGTACTGGCATGCCAGCGATTGGGCTGTTTGGATCTTCAAGTGCTGCTGGGTTCACAGTGTCGTTTGCACCGATAACCAAAACAGTATCGGTCTCATTGAAGTCATCGTTGAGTTCATCCATTTCAAGAACGATATCGTAAGGTACTTTTGCTTCAGCAAGTAACACATTCATGTGACCCGGTAACCTACCAGCAACTGGGTGGATACCAAATCGAACATTGATGCCCTGCGCTCGTAGCTTCTCAGTGATTTCATGCACTGGATATTGAGCTTGAGCTACTGCCATGCCATATCCAGGAGTGATGATGACTGACTTTGAATTTTTCAGCATGTCAGCCACGTCTTCAGCTGATGTTTCGCGGTGTTCACCTTGCTCTTCATCACCATCAGACACAACCACATCTTGGCCGAATCCACCAGCAATAACGCTGATGAAAGAGCGATTCATCGCCTTACACATGATGTAAGAAAGAATTGCACCTGACGAACCAACCAATGCACCGGTTACGATAAGCAGATCGTTCGCAAGCATGAAACCTGCCGCTGCTGCTGCCCAACCAGAATATGAGTTCAGCATAGAGACAACCACTGGCATATCTGCGCCACCAATCGATGCCACTAGGTGGTAACCGAATGCGAATGCGATAAGAGTCATCACCATTAGCGCGAACATGCTGCCGTCCGCTTTAACGAACATAATCATCAGTAGTGTAGAAACTACGATCGCCGCTAGGTTCCACTTATGCTTATGAGGGATGTTCAATGCAGACGAAGAGATAACGCCGCGAAGCTTACCAAACGCAACAATAGAACCCGTGAACGTCACCGCACCGATAAACACGCCAAGGAACACTTCCACTAGGTGGATCACGTGCTCTGCATGAATATCAGCAGGGTTGATAGAAACGGTAGCAGGTGGGTCAATGTAACTGTTGTAACCTACAAGTACTGCTGCCATACCTACGAAGCTGTGCAGAATTGCCACCAGCTCAGGCATTTCAGTCATTTCTACTTTTCTTGCGTAGTGGATACCAATACCACCACCGATCACCATAGCAATGATGATCCATACAATACCTGCAGAATGTGGGCCAAAGATCGTCGCGATCAACGCGATTGCCATACCCGTGATACCGTAATAGTTACCTGCGCGCGCAGATTCCTGTTTCGACAACCCAGCCAAGCTCATAATAAAGAATACAGCAGCCACAATATAAGCTGCTTGTACTAATCCTTCAGACATCTGTCACTCCTTAGTCTTTACGGAACATTTCAAGCATACGTTTGGTTACGGTAAAGCCACCAAAGATATTGATACTTGCAATTAATACGGCAATAAATGATAAGAACGTGACAACGCCACTTCCTTGTCCTATCTGTAACAGTGCACCGACTACAATGATTCCTGAAATCGCGTTAGTTACGGACATCAAAGGCGTATGCAGAGAATGGCTTACATTCCAAACGACGTAATAACCCACCACACAAGCGAGTACAAAAACGGTAAAGTGAGATAAGAACGCAGCAGGAGCAACCGAAGCTACCCAAGCAAATGCACCTACAGCAACCGCCATGCCTGCCACTTTCTTAATTGGAGAAACCGGCTCTTCAACTTTTGGCTCTGGTTTAACCGCTTTGGGCTTAGCTTGTTGTGGTTGAGCTGAAACTTGAATTGGCGGTGCAGGCCAAGTGACTTCACCCTCTTTAACCACAGTAACACCGCGTAGCACAACATCTTCAAAGTCAATATTGATGTTGCCATCTTTCTCTTTGCAAAGCAGTTTCAGCAAGTTAACGAGGTTCGTTGCATACAGTTGAGATGATTGAGTCGGTAGTCGACCAACCATATCTGTGTAACCTACCACTTTCACGCCGTTAGCCGTTGTAATAACTTGATCCGCAACGGTATATTCACAGTTGCCGCCATTGGCTGCCGCAAGGTCAACAATCACACTACCAGCACTCATGCTGTCTACCATCTCTTTGGTAATCAGCTTAGGTGCCGGACGACCTGGGATCAGTGCCGTTGTAATGATGATATCGACATCTTTAGCTTGAGCTGCATACAGTTCTTCAGCTTTCTTATTGAATGCTTCAGACATCTCTTTTGCGTAGCCGTCGCCCGCGCTGGTATCTTCCTTGAAATCCACTTCCAAGAATTCAGCGCCCATAGACTCAACTTGCTCTTTTACTTCAGGACGAACATCGAACGAACGAACGATCGCACCCAAACTACCCGCAGCGCCAATTGCTGCTAGGCCAGCAACACCCGCTCCAGCAACCAGTACCTTCGCTGGTGGAACTTTGCCTGCCGCCGTAATTTGACCTGTGAAGAATCGACCAAACTCATGCGCCGCCTCAACAACAGCACGGTAACCCGCGATGTTAGCCATAGAACTCAATGCATCTAACGCTTGAGCTCTTGAAATACGAGGTACAGAATCCATCGCCATCACGTTAATATTACGAGTGGACAATTGTTCCATTAATTCTGAGTTCTGAGCTGGCCAAATAAAGCTGACCAATGTTGCGCCATCTTTAAGAAGATCAATTTCATTTGTAGTTTCGTCAACGATCGGAGCGTTAACTTTAAAAATAATATCGGATTTCCAAGCTTCATCTGCGGTGACAATTTTTGCTCCAGCTTGTTCATAAACTGCATCTTCAAAACTTGCTAACGCACCTGCTTGTGATTCAACACAAACTTCAAATCCTAATTTTAGAAGCTGTTCTACCGATTTCGGCGAAGCAGCGACTCGCGTTTCACCTGCGAGTGTTTCTCTTGGTACACCAATTTGCATAGCTATTCCTTGACTATTGGCACAATGACTTATTCGTTTGTATCTAACGACAACTAATACTTCAAGCGTTTTATTCAAAGAACAGGAAAAGTTATTACTTATAACGATTTGGATGGAATTGGAGCACTTCATTTGAAGAAATGACGCCTCTTTTGAGCCAAGAGGTCAAACCACTTGCAAATATTCCTTTAAATAACAACCTACTAGCTGTTCTTTGTTCCTAAAACTAAAAAGAGCTTTCAGCATATACACTGAAAGCTCTCTAAATTATGACCAACATCAATTCTAACCCTATTTGGTTAGCTAAAAATGCTATCGCCCATTTGGTCGATGAACATCTGCGATTTTTTAAGCATCAGTTCATCGGCATCTTGTTTGTTTGAAACAACATCTGAACGAATAAAACGATGGGTTTTGATTTCACCATCAAATTCTTTCTCGATTCGCCCAGCTACACGGTATTGACCAGATTCAGCAATGGCATCTTGATAGATATTGAAGCCTTTGTATTCGACTGGCTCAATTTCTACTTTTTGTTCGGTTTTTTCTTTGCCACTAAATAATCTAGAAAAGAATCCCACGTTTTTACTCCTTAAATGACCGCATTAACCGTAAACTATCATGACTGTTTACCGCTCAACAATGGCTTTTCATACCATTGTAATTCAACGTCGTCATCAAAATTATGTTGACTAAAGATTACGGGTACATTGTCGTCACGCTCTCGCCTTCTGTCGTCAATGATCATACTTTCTGCATTTTTGACCGCGATCTCACTATTTCGTTTATACAGCACCAATTTATCCTCTGGCAATGCCGATAGAAAATCGACATCGAAGCGAATATAGATGGGTTTAAGCTGACCCAAAGCCAAACACGCAAGATCGGCTAACTGCTCGTTGGTATAGCCAGAAACATACTCTTCTGTCGCTAATACATTTCCCACCAAAGTTTCCATATAGTTATGGACATCGACACTGATTTGCATATTACACCTCCATGTTGAGCGGTTGTTTCTAGTTTAATCGTTGTTACAGCTAATCATTGTTGTAACTAATTACCGTTGTTGCTAGCCGCTTCTGCAGTTAGGCGTATAACATCTGTTCATTGCTACTTAGGTAACCACCTAACTCTTAAGCACAAACCATCTTAATTTAGTTAAGTATCAATAACGGCTGTTTCATTTATCATATATACTGTTTAGCTCGTTCTTAGGTTAATAGCAACTGAAACACATATAAATTTAATTGTACAATTAGCGAGCTATGATCATGTTTTTGCTATAATTTAATGAAAAAGCTTGGCAATTGCTTGTTTACCCGTATCCTACGTATAAAATTAAAATATAAGATCATCATTATAGTTAGGCTCACCACATAAATGACATCTTCTTTCGTCACGTCGAGCATATTTCGATTTTGCTTTCCCTTACTTCTATTAGCAATATTACTTGCAGGTATGAACAACGTCATCCTAGTGACGGATTCAAACTTAGGGTTTGCTAGCAACCTCCCATACATTCTATTGAGCGTTGCGGTTTTGCTGTGCCACACATTTAAGCAAGGTCGTATGGCCATGGTGTCCTTAACCATGCTCGTCGCATACCTCATCATTCAAGTTCGTTTACAAACGCCACTCAACACAGGCACCACTCTATTAGAACTGTCTCTGTTAACCGCTTTAGTTCCTGTAACATGCTTACTGGTGTATGCCTTCCCAGATAACGGCGTTAACTCGAAATCCATGTTCCTATATGCTTTGGTTCTCGTTCTGTTTACGGTATGGGCGCAATTAATTGTTTCTCATTTCCAGTCAGGTGGATTTGAGTCATGGAGCGAAGGTATCCTGTTTATCGTTAACGGATTCTCGAGGCTACCTTTCGTTTTAGTGCTGTATAGCCTTTGTTTACTTGGCCTTACGTCGATTTTAGTTCTGGTATACAACCGCGCGATTGATGTTGTCGTATACAGCGCAATTTTACTTTCTACTAGTACATTCATATTTTTTGATGTGCAATACATCTCTAGTACGATGTTCTCGCTGTCTGGTACGCTATTCATTATCTATGTCGTCTCTGCTAGCCACGATATGGCCTTTAATGACCGTTTAACTAACATTCCAGGTAGACACGCACTAGAAGTGGATATGAAGCACTTAGGGCGAAAATACTCAATGGCGATGGTTGATATCGACCACTTCAAGAAATTTAACGATACCTACGGGCATGACATTGGCGACGATGTGTTGAAGTTGGTAGCACGTATATTGAGTGAAACAACCGGTGGTGCAAAAGCTTATCGCTATGGTGGTGAAGAGTTTACGATTATTTTTAAAGGCAAATACTCGGAACAGGTTAAAGAGCACCTTCAAGTTCTCATTTCGGAAGTACAAAACTACGATATGACGATTCGAAATAGCAACGATCGCCCTGACGACCATGAAGTCGGCATTAAAAAACGTGGTCAGAGCAACAAATCAACTGAAGTCGTAAACGTAACGGTGAGCATTGGGCTGTCTGATAGTAGAACCACTAAACAACCCGTAGAAGTCTTGAAACTTGCCGATAACGCACTGTACAAAGCAAAAGAAACTGGCCGAAACAAGCTGTGTGTCGATAGTTAAAGACGTTGAAAGTCTTGGAATGTAAAGCTCTGAACATCGTAATTTAACGGTGTGAACATCGAAAGCGTTGGTGCTTAGACTAATCTTGGTTAAAGAAGATGACTAAGCTCCCTCCTTTCAAACTACTTCCATAATTGATAGTAAACCCTATTCCTACATTATCGACCCAGTCATTAAACAGATTTGGGTTAAGCAACCAACCTACACTACCTTCGTAGTAAGCTGTAGTGCCCATAGACGCGACAGTATCACCACCAATATCTATTCTTCTTATACTGGAATACATGGATGTGATGTTTTTGTCCCAACGAACTAAGTCATAGAAGATCTTAGCTTCATTTGCTATGTACCAACCTTCTGGGTGACCAATGTTACCGTTATTGGCTTCTCCCCAACCTATACCATTAAAGTAATGCCAACTGGTACTGAGTTTATATTTACCCCAGTCATTCTTATCTTCAAACATCAACTTTATCTTAGGCTCTATTATGTATGCCCAAGCATCCGTGTTCAGATAAAGACCATCCAGGCGACCTTGAATTGGTGCAAGCAACGAAGAACGATATTCAAAATCGTTTCGATAATAGGAAATATGGTTACCAATTGCAGAACTAAAACTCCAGTATTCGTTCAACTGGGATACGTTCGCATACTCAACGTAACCAGAAACAACAGACTCTTTTTGAAAGTCGCTTATCGTTGAACTGGCATATTGAACATCCTTCTCTATCCGCAACGCAGATAAACGAAGTGTTACTTCTTGATGGTTGTCTTCAATATAACTTGGCACTTCAAAGGTATAAGGAAGGCTGAGGGACGCGATATTTTGTCGGCGACTTACTGAGTCATTAGAGCCAATATCTTCATTGTCCAAACTAAAGACTTTGTTGGGATCAAAATTATTAATGCCAAAGGTAAACACATCCGTATCATTGAGCAAAACACTCGTTGCGAAGGTTTGTTCAATGTCTTTCCTGACCAGTTCAGAGAGCGAAGCTGCGTTAACAGCAGTTGGAGACACGGAAACAAACAGAGTTAATACAAGACCTTTGTTTGAGTTAGTCATGACGAATGACTTGGAATGCTGCATTTTTTTTATCACTTAAGTCACTTCCTAGCTTATAAGCTACTAGAAGTATAATTCAGGTTACTACCGAAGCTCGTCAACTATTGCTCAAGCTCCATAATATCGCGTTGTATGTAGGTATTTCTTCCACTTTGCTTGGCCTGATACAGTGCTTGGTCAACCTTTTCGTAAATAGAAGCGATAGCTTCACCACCTTCAGGGACGAATGACAACACACCTTGTGACGCTGTCACCCTATCAGACACTGCTGAGTAGTCGTGGACGTAGTTCATTTGATGCAGTGCTTCTTTTACACGATTGGCCTGTAAATTAGCCGCGGAGCTGTCGGTATCACTCAGAATGATGACGAACTCTTCACCGCCGTAACGTCCAACAAACTCTCCAGCTCGAACAAAGAGCTCTTTCAAAGTATTGGCAAGCCCTTGCAGGCACTTATCCCCTTGAATGTGGCCATAGTTATCGTTGTAAGGCTTAAAAAAGTCAACATCGAGTAGTATGACGGTCATGGATATATTACGTCGTCCGTGCCACGCAATGCTCTCTTCAAGCTTAGTATCCATATATCGTCGGTTGTACAATTTGGTTAGGCCGTCTTCGTTGGCTTGTTGTTGCAGTAAAATATTCAGTTCTTCGAGTTTGGCGGTACTCTGTTTTAACTCTCGTCTCATGTGCGCAATACGCTGCATCGCAATCAACTTAGAGTTCAAAACAACTTTGTTTACCGGTTTGATCAAATAGTCATCGCCGCCGGCATCAATCGCTTTTGCGATCATTTCAGGCTCTTCATGACCGCTCAAAAAGATGATCGGAACCCATTCTGGGAATTGCCGACGAACTTCGTTAGCGACCTCAAAACCATCCATGTCTGGCATGCTGATATCCAGTAACACGAGTTCAGGATCAAAATCAGAATAAACATTCAGGGCTTCTTTTCCGCTACCAACAGCTTCTACAACATGACCCAGTTGCTTGAGTCGAATAGCGAGTTGCATCCTATCCAGTTGAACGTCATCAACCAGCAATATGCGCATCGAAGATCCCTTTTCTATCATCACATCACCTTTATCTAGTGTTGAATATTCAAAGTAGCTCAAATTTGGGCTTAAATCATGCCCTAATCTCTATATTATATTGACTTTTTTACAGATCTTTTTAGCATTGTTTCTTTTTAAAGAGAAATACTATGTCAGACGCTACAAACAACGAAGTACAAGAAATCGATTTAACCACTATCTCACCAGAGCTTCGCCAAGTTATCGAATTTGATGAAGTGCCTAAAGAGATGCACAACATGGTTACTTCTATTCACGAAGTGTCTGAAGAAGCAGTGCGTGAAACTTGGAGCAGCCTTCCAGCAAGCGCACAAAATGTTTTAGACAACTTCGAGCAATTCCACGCTCTAATCTCTGTTAGCCAAGCTTTCGCTGGCGTAAACATGATGGAGGAGTTCCCTACTCTTAAACTTCCAGAAGGCATGTCTGATGAAGAAAAAGAAGAGTACCGAGCTCAACTGCTTGACCAAATTTTACATAACTGTGTAAAAGACATGGCTAAGCAAATCAAGAAAGCGCGCCGTGATGCTATCTTGAAGCGTGATTTCAAAGAAGTTTTCATCCGCTAAGCTATTCAGAGCACCTAAATTTAGGTTGAATGCTTAAGGAAAACTTAATGATTAAGCCGTATGTTATTTAAAACATGCGGCTTTTTTGTACCAGCAGCTTTTTCTATACGTTCTTTTTCTGCTCGCTTCTTCTATTATTCGAATGTAACGTCTGGGTTCTTGTTAGTGCAGGGATTCTCGTTGTGGCTCTTAGAATTCTAACTTTTCTCATCGCACGGAAGGTATGCGTTAACACTCATACAGTATGACGCAAAACTGGCAGTTACACCGTATAAAATGACGCATGTAGTCATTTATGGAATCAAGATCGAGTCACAGAATCAAGTTCGAGTTTTACCCGTTCTAAAATGAAACCAGAAACCAAGTACGTCGTTGGGCCTTAATGTATTACCGCTAGATCTGAATATCTTATCGCATGAGCTTGCGGCATGAACTTAGTGCATAAGTTTAGTGCGTTATCGCAATATCTCTTTGCGCAACACTCACGCCTTTAATTTGTGCGTAGACACGTTGTCCAATTTCTAAATTCAGCTCATCCAGCGCCCACAATGTAATAGTCGCCCATAGGTAGCATCCGGCCTCAAGTTCTAACTCGACAGCGACACTCTGCTTATTCGAGCCTTGCTGGTGCGTCTCTACCCTTTTAATAGTGACAGGAAGGATATTACGTATCGAAGTGCCTTGCGGCTGCTGTAGCGTGATAGAGACATCATTTGCCCTCACTTGCAGCCTTACCGTAGTGCCAAGCTCGCTCGACACCTTTTGAACCCAAAGTGACGTTGATTTACCTAACGTTAGACGTGACAACGCATAATCATCATTATGTTCCGCTAATGTCGCTTCAAACAACGAACTTTGCTCTGAAAAAGATTGCCACGGTTGCATGGCTCTCGATGCCCATACCTCTTCCGTCATCCCCGATGAAATAACTTTGCCTTGCTCAATGATCACAAGGTGATTTGCCAAGCGTAATATTTCATTGAGGCTATGAGTGACATAGATAATCGGTATTTGAACGGTTTCAGATAAGTTTTCCAGAAACGGCATTACTTCACGCTTACGAGGTAAGTCCAGAGACGCCAATGGCTCATCCATCAATAGAATGCTGGGCTTAGACAACAGTGCGCGGCCAATCGCAACACGTTGCTTCTCACCGCCAGACAGACGGGCTGGATAGCGATCAAGCAGCGAGCCCAACGATAGCAACGAGACTATTTGCTCAAAGTGCGCTTTGTCAGCACCTTTCATGCCGTACTTAAGATTCGCCGCGACTTTCATGTGTGGGAACAATCGCGATTCTTGGAATACATAGCCGACGTTGCGTTTGTGCGTTGGTAAGTTGATGCCATTTTCACTATCGAACAGAATGGTTCCAGATACGCTGATCAAGCCACTATCTAGTTGTTTGAGACCACTAATGGCATTGATAAGTGAAGTTTTACCTGCACCAGAACGACCGAAAATTGCCGTAATACCAGTACTTGGCAATTCTAAGTCAATATCAAAAAATGTTTCACCAAGCTGTTGCTGATATTGGAGGACTAAAGCGCTCATGCGACTCATGCGTTGCCCCCCAAACGTTTTGCTGACTTTTTGTTGAGCCATTCAGAAAGCATCAGTGAACTCAGTGCGATCACAATAGAAATGACACACAAACGTGCGGCTTCCATTTCTGCTCCTGGGGTTTCAATAAAGGTATACATGGCTAAAGGGATGGTTTGAGTTTCACCGGGAATATTTGAAACGAAGCTGATAGTCGCACCAAATTCACCCAGACTTCTTGCAAATGAAAGCATGGTGCCAGTAATGATCCCTGGGATCATCAGCGGTAATGTAATAGTGAAGAACACACGAAAAGGTGAAGCGCCCAATGTAGCTGCGGCCTCTTCAAGTTTACTGTCTACGGTTTCTAAGCTCAGTCGTATAGAACGTACCATCAGAGGCAACGCTACGACCACACACGCTAGAGCAGCGCCCTTCCAACTAAAGCTGAATATAATACCAAACACGTCATTAAGCCAAGAGCCAATGACGCCTTGTCTGCCCATCATCACTAGCAACAAATAACCAATAACCACGGGTGGAAGCACCAAAGGCAAATGGACAATACTTTCTACAATGCTTTTGCCCACAAATTGTTTCTTAGCAAGCAACCATGCCAAGCCGATGCCGATAGGAATAAGCCACAAGATGGCAAAACCAGCGACTTTCAAGCTCAGCATTAAGGCTTGGTATTCGTATTCCGATAGATACATCATTTAACGCACTTCAAATCCAAAACTGTTCAAGGTGTCCTTCGCTTTTTCGCTCTTTAGGAAAGTATAGAACTGTTCTGCGACGACTTTATCGCTCAATTTAGCTACAGGGTAACGTATTGACGTATGTAAATCTGATGGGAACGTCGACACTAGGTTCACTTCTTTAGAAAGCAACGCATCTGTTTTGTAGACAATGCCAAGCTTAGCTTCACTACGCTCCACCAAAGCCAATGCCATACGTACATTGTTACTTGGTGCCAATCGAGTCTTCACATCATCCCATACACCTAACGTTTCTAGCGCTTCTTTCGCATAGAGACCCGCAGGAACCGACATGGTGTTGCCAACTGCAAGTCTTTCATTCATTAGAAGTTTAGCCCATTGGTCACCGCTTGAGAGGTCCAAAGATATTGGCGTCTCTTTTGGGGAAATTAGCACGAGTTCGTTTTCGCACAAGTTTGTGACATTGTCACTAGAAACCAATTGACGATCGACTAAATGCGTCATCCATTTTTCGTTTGCCGAGATAAAAATGTCTGCTGGCGCACCTCGTTCAATTTGGCGCACCAAAGACGACGTGCTCGCGTACACTGGAATAACATCGACAGAATGATCTTTCTCAAACTCTTCAATCAACAAGTTAACCGCGTTCGTCATAGACGATGCAGCATAAACTCGTAGTTTTTCAGCAGCCAAAAGGTGAGTAGAACTCAGAGCTGAAACTAAGACGATAGTTAAAAGGATGACTCGCTTTTTCATTGTTATCACTTATCTATTGTTCGTTTAAATTCTTGAGCTAACTTCTAAGTTGCGGCCTAAGCTGTCAATTCAGGCCAAAGCAGGTCAAGGTTCAAGTGATCTTCGATCGCATCAGCGATTCGATTGATACCCAACTCTTTCAGCTGCTCATGGTCAATCGCTGTCACATCATTAGCACCTGCCCATTCGCAAATAAGCGACAATGCATCACTGTTATCGAATACACCATGCAGGTAAGTACCAAAAATTGAGTTATCTTGATTCACAGCACCATCAACACTGCCAGATTCTAACTGAACCGGTAATACCGTTTCATTGACATCAGTCCTACCTACGTGGATTTCATACCCTTTTACTTGTGCAGTTTTGCCATCAAGTGTCATGGTTCCACACACATTGGTTAAAGTTTTCTGCTGTGTTAGTGCCGTTTCAGTATCAAGATACCCCAACCCTTCACTGCTTCCAGATTTCCCTTCAACGCCATCTGGGTCGTGGATGATATTCCCTAGCATCTGATAACCGCCACAAATACCCATCACTTTCCCGCCCAAGCGAAGATGACGCTGAATATCTTTATCCCAACCTTGCTGTTTTAGGTATTCCAAATCGGCTCTTACCGATTTTGTTCCCGGCAATACAATCAAATCAGCGTTGTTCAGGCGCTCGCCTTTGCCTACGTAACGTAAATCAATCGACGGGTTAAGTCGCAGAGCGTCAAAGTCTGTATGGTTACTGATTCGAGTTAGTACTGGCACTACAACCTTAAGTTTAGCTTCTCCATCAGACTCTTGGGCTGAGGTTATCGCATCCTCCGCCTCTAAGTTAAAACCATGCAGATAAGGCAAAACCCCTATCACAGGCTTACCTGTTTTCTCTTCTAGCCAATCTAAACCAGATTGAAGTAACGCAATATCGCCTCTAAAACGGTTTATCACAAAGCCTTTTACGCGCGCTTGTTCAGATTCAGATAATAGAGCTAATGTGCCGTAGAGGTGTGCAAAAACGCCGCCACGATCAATATCAGCAACGATGATCACTGGGATGTCTGCCTTTTCAGCAAAGCCCATGTTCGCGATATCGTTTTCTCGAAGATTGATCTCTGCGGGACTGCCCGCACCTTCAATCATCACGCTTTGGTATTCTTCAGAAAGTCGATCAAACGAATCGACAACCGAATTCATCGCAACTTTCTTGTAGTCGTGATATCCGGTCGCTTCCATATTCGTCAGTGCTCTTCCTTGTAGAATCACTTGCGCACCCGTATCTGAATTGGGTTTTAGCAATACAGGATTCATATGGACGGTAGGCTCAATATTACAAGCTTGTGCCTGAACCGCTTGAGCACGACCAATTTCGCCACCATCTTTTGTCACTGCGCTATTTAGCGCCATATTTTGAGGCTTAAAAGGTGCCACTTTGATGCCTTTCCTTGCCAAAACACGGCATAAACCTGCCACCAAAACACTTTTTCCGGCATCTGACGTTGTCCCTTGAACCATAAGGGCGTTTAACGGTGATCGCATCTGTACTTAAATCCTTTATTTCTTAATTTTCAATTTATAGCTGTGGGCAATATTTCTCTGCCTCCATCTTAACGTCATTGTCGTGTAGATGCTCAATAAAATGAATGGAAAATGAATGTGTTACTCACTCTGGATTCAACCCCAGTGTTGTTTAATAGCTCCATCGAAACGAAGCTTACAAACAAAATAAGCGCACTCACGAAAAGAAACGTTTCAAATTAAGAAAAACGTTTCTAATAAAAACAACATTAAGGGATTCACCATGAAAAAAACTGTATTAGCTATCGCATCTACTATTATCCTCGCTCCTACTTTCGCAATGGCTAGTGACCATCACAGCGACAGTAACAGTAATCACAACAATAGCGACAGTAACCACAAGCATCAGAGCGCTATTGCGTACACGGGACCGATTGAAACCGTTTCAGTTGCGACTCTACTAGCAGACACCAGCATGTTCGCAGAGCAAGAAGCAATCGTAGATGGCAAGATTGTTCGTCAACTAAAGAACGATACGTTCGTATTCTCTGATGGTCAGAGTGAAATTCAAATCGAACTGGATGACGATATCCTTCTAGCGCAACCGCTCACCGCAGATACAAAAGTTCGTATATTTGGCGAATACGAAGGTGGTAAAACGCCAGAGATCGAAGTAGATCATATTCAAGTTTTGTAAGATACAAACTCCGTACCGTCGACTTCAAAGACATGATTTATAACAAATGGCCTGCATATTGCAGGCTTTTTTGCATTATAATGCCGAAAAATATAATTAATATGGAGTCACCATGCTAGGTAGCGCAAACAAGACGGTCCTTTTGGGGTTGGTTACACTGTGTTCATTCTCTGCGTATGCAAACAACTTTAACTACAATACATTTGAGCTACGCACAGGTATTAGCCCTAGTACATTTGGTGGCGAAGTCACAACAATGTTCACTCAAAACTCACACTTTGTTGCTCGAATCGATTCTGAATTTGAAGGGGATTGGGATGCGGCTGTAGGTATGGGGTTCAACGGCCCAATTAATCAGTTGGCTGATATTACTGGACAGATGTTACTGCACAACATCGAACGTAATGATGGTAACCACATTAAAACTGAAATCAATATTGGTTTAAGAGCTTGGTTGCTGGCAAACATAGAAGTTAACGCCCGCCTTGGTCAACTCGTCGACAGCGACGACACGAGTTCAATTGTCGGTGTAGGGGCTCGCTTCCACTCAACAGAACAGCTTTCAGTAGGTATTGACCTTCGAAATAACGGTACTTACGGCCACCAATTCTTAATGTCAGCTCGATTTGGCTTTTAAGTCTATTCAACACTTATGATCCATCAGTGAGCAAATGTTAAATTCGATTGTTTAAACGGTAACTTAAAGGCTAATAGTCTCGTGACCTATTGGCCTTAATGTCTGATTTTGCAACTAAAAACTAAACATTTAGTTTAAAATCCTCGAAAATCACCCTTTCTCGTCACTTCCGTTTATAACTCATTTTTATACTATTCATTTATTGATAAAAATCAGTAATAAAATATCTTTACGGTAATACGGCGTACTGCTACTCTCTTCCAAATTTCTAATAGAGTGAAGTACCGTAAATGGGTGTTAGCAATATTTCAATCAAGAACAAATTAACATTGATGTTTGTTGTCATTATTTTCGCAATGACTATGATTCAGACTTATGTAACAGGTAAGCAACTTCTTAACGAAACCTATCGTTCCATTCAGCAATATTCAAATACACTAACTGATACAACGGTATCGGGTATAGAAAAATGGATTGAAGGCCGAATTAACGTTGTAAATGCAGCGAAAAATTCATTTACTTTTACCGATGACCCAACCAGCTATTTAACTCAAAGTACGAGTGCTGGTAAGTTCCAAATTGCCTACGCAGGGCTTTCTGACGGTCGCTTTCTTCTAGGTGGTGATTTGCCAGTACCGCAAGATTACGACCCACGTACTCGAGATTGGTACAAAGCGCCTATGGCGGCAGGTCAAACAGTCGTCACTGAACCCTATGTTGATGTGGCTACGAATGACCTAGTGGTAACAATTGCAAGCCCATTCAATACCAACGGGTTCTCTGGCGTTATTGGTGCAGACCTGAACTTAAACACCCTCATCAATGATATTGTAAGTATTGAGCAACCTGGTGTTTACGCTTTTCTTGTCGATGGTAAAGGTAATATTGTTGCCCATAGAGACCGTGGCCTAACGCTAAAGCCTGTTTCTAATATTTCAAACAACCTTTCTGCTCAGAAAATCAAATCACTTGCGCAAAATCCAGAATTTGAAGAGTTAACCATTAAAGGTACCGACTCCCTTCTTTCTGCTCAGAAAGTTCCTCATACAGACTGGTACTTCACTGTTGTTATAGATAAAGATCACTCTTTTGCTTCTTACTATTCATTAGTTCGTCAGTCGGTAATATTTGGTCTAATACAACTTGCTGTAATCGCATTTGTTGCGATGTTTATCATCAAGAAAGCACTGTCGCCATTAACGACACTAAGCTCGGCAATGGAAGCATTGTCCAAAGGTGACGGCGACTTAACACAGCGTATGACTGTTCATAGTAAAGACGAGATTGGCACCCTAGCGCATCACGTCAACGCGTTCATAGCAAAACTTCAAGAGATAGTGCGTGATATTGCGGGCTCTTCGAACCAGCTTAATCAGCAATCTGAAATTAGTACCAATGTCGCTCGTCAAACAAGTGAAGGTCTATCAGTCCAACTTCACGAAATTTCTCAGATTGCTACAGCCGTACATGAAATGTCGGCAACAGCAGAAGAAGTAGCAAACAACGCGCAAATGACGGCTGATTCAGCGATCAGTTCAACAGAGAATTGTGAACAAGGTAAGCAAGTCATCATTCGTAACCAAGATTCCATCACTAGTCTTGCTCAACAAGTTGAGAACGCTTCAGGAATCATTCAAGAAGTTGAGAAGAATGCGTTAGACATCAACACTATTCTATCAACCATTTCTGATATTGCAGAACAAACTAACCTATTGGCCTTAAACGCAGCGATTGAAGCAGCACGTGCGGGTGAACAAGGTCGCGGCTTTGCGGTTGTGGCAGATGAAGTTCGTGTTCTTTCTCAACGAACTCACAGTTCTACAGACGAGATTCGCGAAATGATCGAGACTCTTCAGAAAAACAGCGTCAGTGCGGTTGAATCAATGCAACGTAGCCAAGACTTGGCGCAATCAAGTGTCGATGATGCAAACAATGCGACTATTGCACTGGAAGAGATCGCGACATCGATTCAACAGATCTCGGAGATGGCTTCACATATCTCGAATGCTGCTTCTGAGCAAAGATCGGTTACCGGTGAAGTCAGTAAGAATATTCAGTTGGTTAATGATGTATCAGAAAACATGTCTACTGAGGCTGATAACTCTCGTCACTTGTCTGAAGAGTTGCGCGGTATTGCTCAACAGTTGAATACTCAAGTTCAATTGTTTAAATACTAGACGTACGGATAATTCGTTCTAGCTCTTGAGCGCGGTTAAACAATGTTGTTTAACCGCGTTTAAAATTAGAACCAACATCAGAACGACAAAAAGCCCCCGACCACTATTGTGTTCGGGGGCTTTCTTATTCTCATTACTTTCTTATTATAGTTAGCAAATAAACAGTTAGCTGCTAGCCGTTTACCTAATTACTAATGCAACTATAGGTCAACAAATACGGTTATAGACCGACTAAGACTGTTATAAGCTAACCATCAGCATCTTTTTCTGATGATCCAAGTACTCTTCATAAGTACCTTGGAAGCTCACTAATTGTTGGTCTTTTACATCAATGATGTGTGTTGCTAGCGAAGAAACGAACTCACGGTCATGGCTTACAAAGATAAGCGTCCCCGTGTAAACCTTCAATGCGTCGTTCAGGGCTTGGATTGCTTCCATGTCCATGTGGTTCGTTGGTTCGTCCATCACAAGCACGTTGATGTCTTGCATCATTAGCTTGCCGAATAACAGACGGTTTTTCTCTCCACCAGAACAGTTACGCGCTTTCTTGTTCGCATCATCAGCAGTAAACAATAGACGACCTAGAATACCACGTACCATAAGGTCATCGTGCTTCACTGTACGCCATTGTGAGATCCAATCGAAGATACTCAGGTCGTTATCAAAGTCAGACGTGCTATCTTGTGGGCAGTAGCCTACTGATGCGTTTTCAGACCATTTAACGATACCTTCGTTTTGTTCTAGCTCTTGAACTAGGCATTTCAATAGTGTTGTTTTACCCACACCGTTCTCACCGATAACGGCAAGACGAGTACCCGCTTCAAGTAGCAAGTTACCACCAGCAAACAGTGTTTCGCCATCGAAGCCGTGACCAAGCTCTTTAAGTTCAAGTGCTTGACGGTGCAGTTTCTTACCTTCACCAAAGTCAATAGATGGGCTCATACGGCTCGATGATTTCACTTCATCAAGCGTGATTTTGTCCATTTTCTTAGCACGTGAACTTGCTTGCTTTGCTTTAGATGCGTTAGCACCAAAACGGTTTACGAAATCTTGAAGCTCGCTGATCTCAGCCGCTTTCTTAGCATTGCTCGCTAGAAGTTGATCTCGAATCAAACCCGACGCTTCTAAGAAGTACTCGTAGTTACCCGGGTAAACACGTAGCTCGCCGTAGTCGATATCTGCCATATGTGTACATACAGAGTTAAGGAAGTGTCTATCGTGCGAAATGATGATCATTGTACATTTACGCTGGTTTAGCTCTTCAGCAAGCCAGTTAATCGTGTGAATGTCCAAGTTGTTGGTTGGTTCATCAAGAAGCAGGATATCTGGGTTTGCAAACAGTGCCTGTGCCAATAGCACACGCAGTTTCCAACCCGGAGCAACTTGTTGCATCAGGCCGAAGTGAAATTCTTCTTCAATACCCGCTTGAATTAGGATATCACCTGCACGGCTTTCTGCTGTGTAGCCATCCATTTCCGCGAATTCACTTTCAAGCTCAGCGACTTTCATACCATCGTCTTCGCTCATTTCTGGCAAAGAGTAAATACGGTCACGTTCTTGTTTTACTTCCCACAATTTTTTGTCACCCATGATCACTACATCGATAACGCTGTACTGTTCAAAAGCGAACTGATCTTGGCTTAGCACACCCAGTTTTTCTCCAGGAGTGATCGAAACGTTGCCCGAGCTTGGCGTCAATGCGCCACTTAGGATTTTCATGAACGTTGATTTTCCGCAACCATTGGCGCCGATCAAACCATAACGGTTTCCGTTACCAAATTTAGCAGAGATGTTTTCAAACAGCGGCTCTGCGCCAAATTGCATTGTGATGTTCGCGGTAGATATCAAAGAACTAATTCCTAAGCGTGTACTGACAGATAATTATTTGGCTATTTCAATTAGCCAAAATAAGAAGTACGAAAGTATGGATTAAACATAAAACGAAGCGCGGATTATATAGAGATCAGGATCACATTGTCGAGGTTAAACAGTGAACGAATGAAGAACAACGCACAATAAAGTGTATTTCGTCGTTTATTACATCATAAAAAGAAAAAATCCCCACTAATTCCATTAGTAGGGATTCCATTTCTCATCAATAAAAGCATCATACTCTAATTCGAATGAATACTGATTGACGCTATTTAGTTACTTTTTTCTGAACGTATTTTTGACCAACATCGACAACGGCAACATCTCTAAAGAAGCTTCTCCCCAACAGAATTGGGAAAGAAAGATGCGTTCGATCTGCTAGCGTAAACTCAGTCTTATCTTTTAGATCGCCGATTTGAATTGAAGCGACAACAACAGCACGTCGTTGTGTACCTTCCGCGCTCGACTGCTTGATCTTAACCCAACGCTCTACCGGCAAGCTGATCTCTTCAGTTGTGATGCCATCATGTTCAATTTTGAACTTAACCCAATCTTTACCGTCACGTTCGAAATCAACAATATCAACGGCACTGATTGATGATGTTGTTGCACCTGTATCAACTCGTGCTTTAAACGCTTCTTTAAGACCAGGAACAAACACCCACTCCTCTTCGCCAAGAATCAGTTTGCCGTCACTTGTCTTGGTTGGTTTTGCAGTCGGTTTTTGTTCAGGCTTTGGTTTCGCTTCTGGTTCCGTTGGTTTTACTTCTTCAGGCTTCTCTGTAGGTTCCGTTACTTTCTCACCTTCCGTTGTGTCAGTCTTAGAAGAGTCATCCACAACAGGTTGTTCTACTTGAGGCTTTTGCTCTGGCTCGACAGGAACTTGAGTCGTCGTCGAACAAGCAAACAGGCCACCACTTAGCATTAAAACTACAATCGCTTTCCAATTATACATTCAGTCACCTTCTATTTTGAAACGTTGGCTATCGCTTTAGCCACATAAGGAATATGGGATTCAGAAAGGCCTGCGATATTGATGCGTCCATCACCAACACCATAGACTCCATATTCTTCACGTAGTTGATTCATTTGAGTTTCTTTAAAGCCTAGTACACTAAACATGCCTTTATGGCTTTCGATGAAGTCAAATTGTGACGTGTTGTAAGTATTTCGCAATTCATCACATAAACTTTGGCGCAGATTTAACAAACGTTGCTGCATTTCACTCAACTCTTGTTTCCAAATCGCCGTTAGTTCTTGATTCTGAAGAATTGTTTTAACCAACGCGGCACCATGGTCTGGCGGCATTGTGTAAGTTGAACGAGCCAGCGTCAGTAGCTTACCTTTAGCATTGCTTACGTGTTCGCTGTTCTTACCGATAACAATCGCTGCCCCCGTTCTTTCACGGTACAAACCGAAGTTTTTCGAACATGACGTCGTAATCAACATCTCTTCTACGTTGTTCGCCATATGTTGAAGACCTTTGGCGTCTTCTTCTAGGCCATCACCAAACCCTTGGTAGGCAATATCAACAAACGGTAAGAAACCATTCTTTTGCGATAACTTAGTAATTTCCTGCCACGCTTCAAAATCAATGTCAGCACCCGTTGGGTTATGACAGCAACCGTGAAGAAGTACCACGTCTGATGGACCTGCTTTTGAAAGGTCATCCAACATTCTTGCAGTATCAACTTGCTTCGTTTCAGGACTGAAGTAATTGTAGTATCGAACTTTTAAGCCTGCCGCTTCCATCACCGGTTTGTGGTTAACGTAGCTTGGGTTTGAAATCCAAACCGTTGTGTCTGGTTGAGAGACTTTCATCAAGTCACCCAACATGCGAAGTGCACCACTTGCACCTGGTGTTTGAATCGCAGCAACGCGACCTATTGCAGCAGTCCCTTTAAGCAACAAATCAACCATGCTTTGGTTAAACTCTTCACAGCCTGCTAGGCCAACATAAGCTTTGGTTTTCTGTGTTTCAACAACGATATCTTGAGCCTTAGAGACGGCTTTCATGATCGGTGTTTCACCTTGGTCGTTTTTGTAAACGCCAATGCCTAAGTCGACTTTATCAGTACGAGTATCGCCGCGGTAAGCGACAGACAGAGATAGAATTGGATCTAAAGTTGGTTTTGGTAGATGTGAAAACATGAAAGTCACAACCCTTTGAAATTCAAGTATGAGTTTCACGTTAACATTATCGTAGACAAATCAGAAACATTTTTTAATAGAAGCGCTTAGTTACCATAAGTAATCAGAAGTAATCAGAGATTGGTCATTTCAAACGGATAAACAGTGCAAATTTCAAACACCTAATAACCAATTGCACCATTCAAAGCGCTGCATTTCTAGATATCTTATGCTTCTATGTGACTTATGTTTCCATGCGCCTATTAAGATCGCTATTGGGCACTTTGTTTGAATTGTCTTGGTGTCATTCCTGACCACGCCTTAAACCGAGTGCTAAAGTTAGCGGCATTTGGATATCCGACTATCTCACCAATGTGTTGAATCGACCAATCACTCGATCTAAGTAGCCGTGCAGCGTATTCCATTCTCATACGCATGATATGAGTCATAGGGCTGTGCGAGTAATAGCGCTGACACAAACGATGGAAGTGTGGTTCTGAGCACGGGAATAAGCTCGCGAGTTCATGAACATTCCACTCTTTGTGCAACTGTTTTTGTACGTTGTCGAATACGCGCCTTAAGCGAATCAAATTTCGTGATTGGTGCTGCGGAACCGGCGCATTAATCATGAATTCAATTTGGGCAACGCTGTGAGTGGCAATAGCTCCACCCAAATCGATGGGCAAGGCAATACTTCTCAACAGAGTATGAATGCACGACGAAACAACTTCTGCTGCTGGTGATAGCGTATAACTCACCTCATCATTGACGACATTTTCCCATAGCTTGTTGGGCGAGAGAAAGATCCATGCGATCTGCCATGTTTCTTCTTCAATACCAAAACCGTTCTCAACGCCTGCAGGAACAGTAATGCAAGAGCCTGGTTCTAGAATGTAGCGACACCCTTCGCTTTCGAGCCATCCCTTACCTCTCACGGTATACAGCAACATGTGTTTTTGTTGGTTTTTCCGATATACCGAAAAAAAATCGCGGCACGACGCCGTACCACACTGAACGATACCGAGCTCTTCAAATGCCAATACGTGGCTTTGATCGACAAACTCTTGATGCGTCTTTTCAGAGATCTCATACCTTTCTTGTTTATCACTCATATCACTGCTAACTCATTCAATTGGCCAACTTATCAAAGTGGATAGTTTGGCAAAAGTTTGTGATGAGTATGAAGAATACAGCGAAAACAAATGCCGATAAACTTCTCGCATAATCACTACCGGGGAAATGCGATGCTCTCGACATATCGTCATTTAGACAAAGAATTTTGGCAAAAATTATTGCACATCGGTTTACCAGTCTCGTTGCAAACCATGTTGTTTTCACTGCTTGGCGTGGTCGATATTTTTATGGTCAATCAGCTTGGTGATTCTGCAACCGCCGCGGTTGGCGTTGGCAACCGTATCTTCTTCTTCAACTTGATCATGGTATCGGGGATTAGTGGAGCTGTGAGCGTGCTAGCTTCGCAATATTTTGGTGCCGGTGATTTCAACGGAATTCGACGTACACTAGCGCAATCATGGGCACTTTCGATCTTTGCCATCATGCCCTTTGTGTTCATTTATACATTGGCTCCTGAATCAGTCGTGTCTGTGGTGGCCTCAGACCCTGATTACGTCCGCTTGGCAACGGATTACCTTTGGATAACAGGAGCCAGCCTTATTGGTACCGCTGTAGTTGTGCCGCTAGAGAGTGCACTTCGTTCTGTGGGCGAAGCCAAGCTGCCCACCAAAATCAGTATCTGGGCAATTATCGTCAATGCAATTCTCAACGCCCTATTGATCTTCGGCTTGTTTGGGTTTCCAGAACTGGGTGTGGTTGGTGCGGCTATTGGCACCACGGTATCTCGATTCTTTCAAACCATTGCATTGCTTGTTATGGCAAAGAGACACTACGCCCACCTATTTCCTACATTAAGCAATTGGCGAGATGCGATATTAGCGAAGCATAGAAAGAAGTACTTCACGATAGCCATACCTCTGTTGGTTCATGACACAGCATGGGCGGGCGGGATTCTTATTTACAACGTTATTGTTGGCCAAATGGGGGTTGGAGAACTTGCGATCATTTCCTTGCTATCGCCTGTCGAAAGCATTTTGATCTCTGCTTTTTTGGGTTTTGCGGTTGCGGCTTCCATCATTCTAGGTAACGTGATCGGTGCGAAGAACTATCAACGTGTCGAGAATACAGCTTGGGGCTATGTGTTAGTGAGTTGTGGGCTTGCTGCTTTACTGGCGTTAATGTGCTTTATCGCCAAACCCGCGATCGTATACATGATCGGTCTTACTCACTTAGAGCTCAAAGATACGGCCGTTAACGTTACCTTAGTAATGGCACTCGGTATGGTACTAAGAGTCTTCAACATGGTTGGGATCGGAGGCGTGTTAAAAAGCGGTGGTGACATCAACTACAGCATCTTCATCGACATATTCGGCCAGTGGGCCATTGGTATTCCCCTCGCCTATTTCACCGCTTTGGTACTGGGTTGGTCTCTAGAATGGGTTTTGATGATTGTGCTGCTGGAAGAGCTAGCGAAGATAGCTTTAACTAGCCAGCGGATTCACTCTAAGAAATGGATCAACAACTTAATAGAAGAGCCAGATCAGGTCGTTGCTTGAATGGTAGTTTAAGCGAATAAACGAAAAGAACTCACACCCAAGGGCCGATTGGTTGCATTGCGCTAACCATGACGCCCTTTTTCGTTTTACGAGTGTGCTAAGCCACGACAACTGTTATATGTCAGTAAATCGATGAATGATTTGGTTTGAGCTACCACGCCAATCCAACATTGGATCCGCTTTATCTTGTTCAAAGCGACCATCAATCAAAGTATCGACGTATTCAAGCACTTGCTTCTGATTTTCATCTAGCTCGTCTAGCTCGTAACCCGTCCACACCCAGATGTCTTTACCTTCACACTCTGCTTTTACACGCTGAACAAGCTGAAGCACTTCAGATACGTTTGCAGGATGCAGAGGATCACCACCAGAAAGCGACAAGCCACGACGCTTGATTCGCGGATCGTTCAGATCAGCGATAATGTGGTCTTGCAGTTCTCGAGTGAACAAGTGCCCTGAGTCCAAACTTTGCGTCGATTGGTTGTAACACCCGCGACACTGGTGCACACAACCCGACACAAACAAAGTGCAGCGTGTTCCCGGGCCGTTTACAACGTCGATTGGGTGATATTGATGGTAGTTCATAAGGCAGTTTTGAAAACTCGTTATTGCTTAATAGTTTGAAGCGAAATGCTGTAAGAGCTGAAATAAAAGAATTGGTATCGACATAGCGCCGATACCAATCTTGTTTCTTGAAACGTAGCTCTTCTTAGTAAGCTAGCTAATGATTTTAGAGCTTACTAAAGGTGCTTCACGCGACGTTTAACTTCTTCTTGCTTACCGAAGTTAAATGGTCGTGCATCTGGGCTACCAAGGTAACCACAAACACGGCGTGTTACCGATACTTTTGTTGAGTCATGGTTGCCACACTTAGGACACGTAAAGCCCTTACTTGTACAATCAAACTCTCCGTTGTAGCCACATTCGTAACACTCATCAATAGGCGTGTTGGTGCCGTAGTAAGGAACACGTGTGTAGCTGTAATCCCATACGTTTTCTAGTGCTTCGATGTTCTTCTGCATGTTCGGGAATTCGCCGTAACAGATAAAACCACCGCTAGAAATTTCTGGATAAGGCATCTCGAAATCGATCTTGTCGTATGGGTTCACTTTCTTCTGTACGTCTAAGTGGAAGCTGTTGGTGTAGTAACCACGGTCTGTTACGCCATCAATCACACCAAACTCTTTGGTATCAATGCTGCAGAAACGGCTACATAGGTTTTCACTTGGTGTGCCGTATAGGCTGAATGCGTAACCTGTCTCTTTCGTCCAAGATTCCACTTCACGCTTCATGTATTCCACTAACTCAAGCGCTTTAGCACGCATTTCGCCGTCGTCATACAAGTGAACGTCTGTGCCGTAAAGCGCAGTCATTGCTTCGTGGATACCAATGTAGCCAAGAGAAACAGAAGCACGGCCGTTCTTGAATATATCGGCAATAGAGTCGTCTGCTTTCAATCGAACGCCACAAGCACCTTCCATGTAAAGGATTGGAGCAACACGTGCTTTCACGTTTTCTAGACGAGAAATACGAGTTTCTAAAGCGCGACGAGCCAGCTTCAGTTTTTCATCAAGTAGTTCGTAGAACTTAACCATATCTTGCTTCGCGTTAATCGCGATACGTGGCAAGTTCAAGCTAACAACACCTAAGTTGTTACGGCCTTCGTGAATCAACTCACCGTTTTCTTCGTAAGTATTCAAGAAGCTACGGCAACCCATAGGCGTTTTAAATGACCCTGTCACTTCTACTACTTTGTCGTAGTTAAGAATGTCTGGGTACATACGCTTAGACGCACACTCAAGCGCCAATTGCTTGATGTCGTAGTTTGGATCTTGCTTCTGGTGGTTCAAACCATCTTTGATTGCAAACACCAGTTTAGGGAATACCGCTGTTTTGCGGTTCTTACCCAAACCTGCGATGCGGTTTTTCAAGATAGATTGCTGGATAAGTTTCGAACCCCAGCTTTTGCCTAGACCAAAACCAAACGTCACGAATGGTGTTTGCCCGTTAGCTGTGTGCAGCGTGTTTACTTCATATTCCAAAGATTGGAACGCGTCGTAACACTCTTTCTCTGTACGAGAGATAGCAAAAGCTTCTGGGCTATGAATGTCCCACTCTTTCGCTAGTGATAAATGCTTCTCGTAGCTCGTCATTACGTAAGGTTCTAGAACCTCATCGATACGGTTAATCGTAGTACCGCCATAGATATGGCTCGCGACTTGCGCGATGATCTGTGCGGTTACTGCTGTTGCCGTAGAAATAGACTTAGGTGTGTCGATTTCCGCGTTACCCATCTTGAAGCCATGCGTTAACATGCCTTTCAAGTCGATAAGCATACAGTTAAACATTGGGAAGAACGGTGCGTAGTCTAGATCGTGGTAATGAATGTCACCACACTCGTGAGCTTGTACGATGTCACGCGGCAAAATGTGAGTTTTTGCATAGTGTTTAGCCACGATACCCGCCAGTAAGTCACGCTGAGTTGGGATAACTTTACCGTCTTTGTTGGCATTCTCATTGATCAGATCAACATTGCTTTCTTCGATCAAGCCTTCGATCTCACGAGTTAAAGCGCTTTGCTTTTCACGTGCGATGTCTCGGTCATGACGATATTCAATGTAGGCACGAGCCAGAGACTTATAAGGTCCCTGCATTAGCTCGTTCTCGACCAAAGTCTGAATTTCAGAAATATGAACTTCATCGTAGTCTTCGAGCTTCAACTCAACTGCTAATGCCACATTCAGAGCATAAATAGCAATTTCCTTATCGGCTTTGTCTGATGCTGCTTCCACTGCAGCTTGGATACGATCTCTACTGAATGGAGCTCTTGAGCCATCACGCTTGATTACGATTGATTTCACCACTTCTCCTTACTCTTGAGGTATTCACAGACTTATCCACAAACACACTATATAGAGCGATTTATCGTTTAACTAACACTAGATATTGTGGCGTATTTAACGAGAACCACCAACTTTGAGTATTGATTTGGATCAATAAAACACGCTCGCTGAACAAGATAAATCCAATATTATTACGTGAGTTCTCAAGTCGAAAAGAAACAATGTAACAATAAAAAAACTGCTAAAAAGAGTTGAATTTTTGGTAAGTGTTGTAGGATAACGGCTCAACTATATTGGACACCAAAATTAGGGATATTTGGGATGAAACGACTTCAAAAGTGGATAATGTTAGCTTGCTTACTCAGTAGCCAGACATTTGCTGAACCTTTGACCATATCCAGTTGGAATATCGAATGGTTATCAACCAACGAGGCTGTGAATAAGTTTTCTGCCCAACGTGATCAAGCTGATTTCGATAAACTCGAACAGTATTTCCAATCCTTAAATGCGGATGTGGTCGCTTTTCAGGAAGTCGATGACGTCAATGCCATTCAGCGCATCGCCGGCGATCAATACAAAATATTGATGTCTGATCGTTCATTGCCCAAAAACAGTAACCGACAATTCAAAGAAGTGAACCAATATACAGGCTTCGCGGTTCGTAAAGGAATCGCTCTCACTGACTACGCTGACTTTCCTCTGGAAACGAGTGCTAACGGCAAGCTCAGATTTGCCAGTTATATGGTTGTGGAAACGGATTCAAATCCAATTCACATGTTGTCAGTGCACTTAAAGGCCGGATGCAGCGGCGCTTACAAGTCGAACCGTGACTGTTCAAGACTTAAAGACCAAGCTAAGCAATTGAATAAGTGGATACAGCAAAGAGAACGTAAAGGCGAAGACTATGCGATTCTGGGCGACTTTAACCATAACCTCTCCTATTCACGAGATTGGATGTGGAAAGATATGACGCAAAATACTGATGCTCAGTTGGTAACAAAAAAAACTCGAGCAGATTGTAAGGTGCGCTCAAACCGCAATAACCATCGCACGCATCAATTTCGTTCGGTGATTGACCATATTGTTGTGAGCAAGTCCTTGGATGCCTCTCCTGCGAAACAAAAGGTATTTGAAACGCAAGATGTTCTGGACTACAAACTCAGTGATCACTGCCCAGTTTCAACAACGATCAAACAGTAAGTTATAGATAACTGCAGATTGTAGATAAGTGCAAATAATAAAAAACAGTAGATATAGAACGAGGCTGACTGGCTTTTTACTTAAAGCGGGTCAGCCTCTCTATTTGGTCAGATAAGAGCGAATCCTATCAGCCATGCAAGAAATGGTAGGCGCACTGCTAGCAGCTTTTATTGGTTCGACCCGCCAGCCACATCCCCACCAGCATACTTAAGACGAATAGCCATACCGTAGGGTTACCGCCACTAAGGCTGGTTACTGCAGGCCCCGGGCAAAAGCCTGCAATCCCCCAACCTAAGCCAAACGCTGTAGAGCCAAGAATCAGCTTTCTGTCGATTAGTGGATTGTTACTGCTATCTAAATGTTCGCCATTGACGGCTTGAGAGCGCTTCTTAATGACCAGATGATAAAACGGAGCGAAGATCAATAGCGCGCCACCCATAACGAATGCCAAGCTAATGTCCCAGTTACCGGTAATGTCTAAGAAGCCGAGTACCTTGTTAGGATCAACCATGCCTGAAATGATCATTCCAGACCCAAACAGAAGACCTGCGAACAAGCCGATAACGATAGTAAATGAAGAGTTTTTCATTATGCCCCCAAGCCAATCAGGTTTTTAACCAGCACTGTTGCCATCGCGACACCCATAAATACACAGGTTGCGACAATTGAACGTTTAGACAAACGAGCCATTCCGACAATGCCATGACCGCTAGTACAACCGTTCGCCATCTTGGTACCGAAGCCCACCAATAGCCCGGCGATGATAACCACTGCGAAGTTGATCTCTTCTAATTGCGGAAGTTGGTAGCCCGTTGGAATCAATAACCAACCGCTCGCGACCATTCCGACAACAAAAGCAAGTCGCCAATGTTTTTCGGTTTTCTCAATGCTGGAGTCCGAGTTCGATTCGGATCCTGATTCTAATCTTTTGTTCTTTCTCGACGGTAACAAGCGGCCAACAATACCGCTAATTCCTGCTACTCGCCCTATTCCTAACATAAGAATAATTGCCGACGCGCCTAACAACATGCCACCGAAAAATGCATCCCAAGGTATTAAACTCATCACTGACCTCTCCCATCCACAAACTTAAATTTAACTCGTCGCACTTTAAATTAGGTCTTACTAATAAATATAAATTAGGTCTTACTAATAAATATAAATTAGAGTTTACTAATAAATATAAATTAGTCAATGCTAATGTAATGGCGTTATGTTTCGATTTGTAAGTTTGGAATTTAGAAGCGTCCCCCATGAAAAAAGCCCCTAGGCGTTAACCTAAGGGCTTATGATTTGATTCGGTTTATTGTGCCAGTTACTTAGTCTTGTTCTTTTCAGCTATCCACTGCGACATGTACTTGGTACTCGCCATGCTGTGGTGCTTGAGCATCGAACCAAAGAAGTTATCCAGTCGATGAGATTCAAGTTCAGACTCTAACGCAGTTAATCGCTCAATCAATTTGTCACCCAGTTGATTTTGCTCGTAGTGCGCTTCAAGGATTGAATGACATTGGCTTTGTGCCTTCAGCCACTTCTCTTCATCTTTATAGAGAGCTACAGCTTGTTCAACAAACTCGTCGATATCGTCTGCAACTGCGCCAGGCCATTGCAACTCACCTTGCGGTAACATGCCTTCACTACCAATTTCGCTCGTCACATTCGGAGTTTGTAGCTTCATCGCATCAAGCAATTTACCTTTAATGCCCGCGCCAAATCGCAGTGGTGCAACACACACACGAGCTTGCCCCATCACTTCTTGAGCGTCTTTTGCCCAACCTTTGATATGGAAACCGGTTTTAGGGTTGTGCAAAGCCGTTGCTTTCGGCGGCGGGTAAGATCCGTAAATATGAAGTTCGGATTCAGGTAACTGCTTGCGAATCTTCGGCCAAATCTTCTGTAACTGAAGCACAGCATCCCAGTTCGGTGCGTGTCTAAAGTTACCTATCGTCATGAAATGCTTACGTTCTTCAAAGCTTTTTGTGCTTTCAGGAAGTGTATTAAGATCAACCATGAACGGCAAGTGATGAAGCAGTTTAGGATCGATATTGAACTCAGATTGAAGCAACTCCATCTCGTAACTTGAAATGATCAATGAAAGATCACAGCGTAAGATTGCGGCAATTTCACGTTTAGCCAAGTCACTGTACAAATGCGCTTTGGTCAGTTCAGTCTCTTTCTTAACCGCTTCATGGCGCGCGTTACGTAGGAACTGCAAGTCTTCCGTATCCAGTAACTTAAATGCATTCGGGCATACTTTCTCAACACGCCAACCAAACTGCTCTTCCATCATAAAACGGTCAAACATCACGACATCGGGTTGCAGCTCTTCGATGTACTGGTCAAAGCTATCGCAATTTAACTGTATAGATTGGCTCGTGATGCCCTCTTCAGATAGATCAATCATGTGCTCGGTTTCTTGAGCTGGCGTTGCAAATTCAACTGACCAACCTTGTCTCTTGAACAGGCGTAAAAGTGACATCATATGGCTGCCCGCCGCCGATGAATTCGGTTCTGGCCAAACGTAGCCAATTGCTAAAACTTTCTTCAAAACACTTCCTAAGAAATAACAAAAGGGACTGTAGAAGTCCCTAATTAAACGAGCACTATCGTGGTCGATTTATATCATGGGGCGAATCCGACTTAAAAGGCGAACTCGTACCATACTCCGCTACTCACTTTCTGAGTTAGGACGCGTTTTACAGTGTAAAATGGCTCTTTCTAGAAGCTCCAAAGCAGATTTATCCGCTTCTGGAAGCTTCGCATCCGATTGACCTAACGGTTCAACACGACTGCCCCACTTAATATGGCCAGCACCCCAAGTTAAACCTGCACCAAATGCCGCAAGCAAGATGTTAGAGTTAGGTTTAACGAAGCCTTGCTCTAATGATTCACACAGTGCAATTGGCACAGTAGCTGCCGACGTGTTGCCGTAGTTTTGGATGTTAACAAACGCTTTCTCGCGCTCAATACCCGCCATATCACACAAAGTTTGGATGATTCGGATGTTAGCTTGGTGCGGAATCACAACATCGATATTGTCGGTTGAGATGCCAGTACGGCTTAATACTGTGTGTGCAGCAGCGCCCATGCCTTTCACTGCACGCTTGAAGATCTCTTTACCTACGAAATCAAAGTCCCAGTAACCGTTATCTGCAGCAAAGCGGTCCATAGAAGTACCGAATTTGGGTACCGCTAGAATGTCACGGCCTTCTGCGTCACAACCGATTTGCGCTTCTTGTAAGCCAACCTGCTCTTCAGTGCGAGATAGAACCACAGCACCTGCGCCGTCACCAAATAGAACCGCAGTATCACGCTTGGTCCAGTCGATGAAGAATGACAAGCGTTCTGCACCCACTACGATAGCATTACGGTAGTTGCCTGCTTGAATCAGTCGAGTCGCCGTTTCAACGCCGTAGATGAACCCTGTACACGCTGCGTTAAGGTCGAAAGCCGCTGCGCTCTTGATGCCTAGGTTCTGTTGAACTTTAGACGCAGTATTTGGAATAAGGGAGTCTGGGCTGCACGTCGCGATGATCACGAGGTCGATATCTTCGGCAGTAAGACCAGCACACGCCATTGCGTGTTGAGCAGCAACAGTCGCTAACTCAGAGGTATTTACATGACTGATACGACGGTTTTCGATACCAGTTCGAGTTCTAATCCACTCGTCAGACGTATCAATGAAAGTGCTTAGATCATCATTGGACAACACGGCTGGTGGCAGACACTTTCCCCAGCCCGTAATCTCGGCGTAAAATTTTGTCATCATTTACCTATTTATTGTTTGTTTTTATTTAAGTATCGTATTCTAGTTTTAAACAGTATAAGCGCTCCGTGCGTGATTCGTAAATCGCGTTAGACACGGAGTTACAATAAAAAGAGAAAGTTATGTCTACATTCAACACACGTTGCCCTTCTTGTAATGGCGTAAACCGAGTTCCTTCAGAAAGAATTTCAGAAAGCCCAACCTGCGGTAAATGCAAAACAGCATTGCTCGATGGCGCTCCTATCGAGGGAACGTCACTTAATTTCCAATCTATTTTGAATAGTTCACAGCCAGTGGTTGTCGATTTCTGGGCAACATGGTGTAACCCATGTGTTGGCTTTGCGCCAGTGTTCAGTGACGTTGCTAAAGAGCGTTCGGGAGATGTTCGATTCGTTAAGATTGATACTGAAGCTCAACAACAGCTTGCCGCGATGTACCAAATCAGAAGTATTCCCACGGTGATGGTGTTTAAAGATGGCAAACGTGTCGATACGATTAACGGTGCGTTACCAAAAGGCCAATTTGATCAATGGCTTAATCAAGCTCTGACCAAATAGATCCGTATTTTATATCGCTTTTGATTTAGCTTGTGCTTGAAGAAGCGTACAAAAAATAGGTTAGAGAGCCTTAACAAAATAGACTCCCTAACCTAATGTAAATCAATCAGTTATCTCTGTTTCTTTTAATTATACAACCATCTCGTCTTCTGCCTGTTCATTGGCTTGTTGCTTGCTAAAGCCATATTGTTCTTTGATTTGATCTGCGACTTTTTCAGCAATCATAATGGTTGGCGCGTTGGTGTTTGCCCCAATCAATGTCGGCATCACAGAAGCATCAATGACTCTTAAATTATTCAACCCATAAACTTTAAGATAGTTATCCACCACGGCTAATGAATCGCTACTAGGTCCCATTTTACAGGTACCCACCGGATGATACTGAGTATCTGCTCGATTTCGAATATCTTGCTCAATCGCCTTATCATCACAGGCGTCCACTGGGTAGAAAGCATTACCACGGATGTCGTCAAACGCCGAACTCTCTAACATTTGATACTGCTTCTTCCAGCCCTTAATCATTATCTCCATATCTTCAGGATGACTGAAAAACGCAGGATCGATCTTAGGCGGATCATAAGGATCATTACTATTGAGCGTTACGCTGCCGTTGCTTTTCGGACGCAACAAGGTGACATGAGACGTAAAACCATGACTGGTATGGATTTTTCTTGCATGGTCATCGACAACAGCGACCACAAATACAAACTCTAAATCCGGCACCGCGATATGATCTTCGGAACAAAGAAAACCTATCCCCTCTGCAAAATTACTGCTCATCTTGCCACGGCGTTCTTTGTGCCATAGCGGCAGAGCTTTGGTCATTTCAGAGGCCATTTGTAGCGAGATACCAAAAGTTTCACGCTTTTCACTGCACTTGTACGAATGCACCAAGTCGATATGGTCTTGGAGGTTCTTGCCCACTCCAGGCAACTCATGAACCTGCTCGATGTCATGCGCCTCCAAATCGTCTTTAGCACCGACACCAGACAGTAATAACAACTGGGGAGAACCAAATGCACCAGCAGATAGAATCACCTCTTTGTTACATTGGATCTGATAACGCTTGCCATTCGAGCCGTATTCAACACCTACCGCTTTCTTCTCCTCAAACAAGACCTTATGCGTGGTTGCCTTGGTCACGACCGTAAGATTTGGTCTCGAAAGGTTTGGCGTTAAGTAAGCCTTGGCAGCACTGCACCGTTCGCCATTCAACTGGGTTACCTGCGTCGGCATCGCCCCAAACTGAGCAGCACCGTTGATGTCTTCATTACGGGGAACCCCTATCGACTCACACGCCGTTAAGTAACGTTCCAACATCGGACTTGGCGATCGAAGGTTAGTGACGTTCAGAGGGCCACCTTGGCCGTGATACTCATCTTGGTGAACTTCGTTATTTTCGGCTTTCTTAAAGTAAGGCAGACACGATTCATAACTCCAACCTGCATTACCCAAACTTTCCCAAGTGTCGTAGTCGTAACGGTGCCCACGAGCGTACATCATCGCATTGATAGAACTGGACCCACCAAGTGTCTTACCTCTTGGTTGATAACCTTTACGACCATTCAAACCCGGCTGTTCAACGGTCTCAAAGGCCCAGTTGTTTAGCTTAGTTGGCATCATCGCGGCTATACCTACGGGTGTATGAATTAATGGGCTTGTGTCTTTACCACCTGCTTCCAATAGGCAAACCGTGACATTGGGATCTTCAGACAGCCTTGCAGCCATTACACATCCTGCCGAGCCCCCGCCAACAACAATAAAATCATAACTATCCATTTGCCTATCTCCATTGGGTGTAACTCTCGTTTACGCTATTGCCGTCATTGATAACACCATACGAATGAACATTTTACGCGGGTATTTGTAACATCAAGTTGAACACAACACCATTCCTCTCTGGCCTGTTCAATGACGTTGTGTATGTTCATAAAGCACCAATGAGCTTAACTTTCTTCGCTTGAATTATCGTGATGTTCAACAACCATCACGGATGACCTACGCGGATGATTGTATCGCTTACAAAACCATAATGAACATAATCCTAGTGGCTTTTTGACCGCATAAAATCTCGCAAAATCGTAAATTCCGCTATGGTATTTTAGCTCAAGATCTCGATAAATTTCTTTTATCTTAACGACTATTTTTATTCGTTTTACCCAATTCAGTTTCTCCCCCATAGTCGCGGAAAATTCATCGTTTCTTCCACTATTTAGAGGCTCCTGCATTGGACAACATCCAACCAACAACTCGCATAACTGTTCCGGTTATTGCATTGTCTTTTTACGCGATCGCTTCAGGCTATTTAATGAGTTCATTACCATTAATGTTGTCTGAGTATGGCTTAGACAAAAATCTATCGAGTTGGTTGGCGAGTGCATTCTATGCAGGGCTTTTAGCCGGTACGTTATTGATTGAACGTGCGATTGCACGTGTTGGTCACAGAGATGCGTTTGTTATCGCTCTGGCTATTTTTATCGCAACGATTCTTGTGTTACCACTCATCCCACATCAAGCGGTATGGTTATTAGCCCGCTTTGTCGCTGGTGTAGCGGTTGCAGGTATCTTCGTGATTGTAGAGTCTTGGTTAATGAGCGGTGACGAATCTCAGCGCGCGAAACGCTTAGGCGTTTACATGTGTTCGCTATACGGCGGCTCTGCCGTTGGCCAACTCGGCATCGGTTACCTTGGTATTACAGGTGGCGTACCTTTCATCGCAATGTTCACCTTGTTGTTTGGTGCAATCATTGTGTTGATGTACGGACAAGCGACAGCACCACAAATTCACGATGCGCAGTCTTTATCATTAAAGCAAATCAGCAAACTGAGCCACAGCGCTTTGATTGGCTGTATTGTATCTGGATTAACACTTGGATCTATTTACGGACTGATGCCTGTTGAGCTCGCTCAACGCAACATCGCACATCAAGATATTGGCGGTTTGATGGCGTTAGTGATTATGGGTGGTATGGCTGTTCAGCCGATGGTGACATGGTTATCTCACCACATAGGACAAGTGTTATTAATGGCTCTGTTCTGCCTACTAGGGGTTGCAAGCATTGGCGTACTAACGATTAACCATGATTTTTATGTTCTTGGTATGAGCTTGTTTGTGTTAGGTATGGCGACTTTTGCACTTTACCCAATCGCGATTAACTTGGGTTGTCGTAACTTAGACCCAAGCTATCTAGTGTCAGTGACTCAGGTTATGCTGTTGTGTTACAGCATCGGTTCAGTCGCTGGCCCATTGGTCGCGGATAGCTTTATGGATTCACAAGCGGGATTATTCACTTACCTGTTCGCGTCTTTACTCGCTACAACGATCTACATGTTGATTGCTAGCTTAAAACGCTCTCCTCTACAGATTGCAGGCGAGTAAGCTCGAATGGCAACTATCCTCCTCAGGTAGGATAGTTGCCTCTAGAGCTCTTAGTTATGACTTTCCGTCTAACGAAGAGCTCTTTTTGTTTGATGACTTCTGAGCAAAAGTCGACCAAAAGCATCAATACTAGAAATAGAGGTGTTCTTCAGGTTAAGGCTGAAATATGTAGCCTTCACCAGTAATGGTAATGATTAGGCCATCCCCGAATAGTGATCTGATCTCAGATATCGCAACAATCACTGACGAGTTAGTGACTGACCCATTCTCCCAGCCAATCTTCTTCAATTGCCCGACACTGAACAATTTCCCTCGGTTTTGATTCATAAACAGAATGATCTTACGATACGCTAAAGGCATGGTAGCCAGAACATAGCCGTTTTCAACATTGCGTATGAGTTTGGTGTCGAGTTCAACTATTTTTCCGTTGAGTTCAAGTATTACGTTGTGTTCAGAGTGGTGAGTATCTATTACAGGATAGGCGTCCATTTTTATACAATTCCCTTACGATATAGCCAGCAACAAAGTTAAATTCCGTCATTTTTGTATAACGTCGCTTATAAGTGGACGTTTAAAATCGAAGATAATGAAAGCAGCGTATACGGTAAAGAGATTAAATTTTTATTATTAATATATGAACAGGATATCAATAAAGGGTAATTAATCCTCCAGTACATAACCTTCGTTGGAAACCGTTTTTATACAACGACAGTCTAAGATCCTTCTTATCTCGTAGATAGCAACCAATACTGAAGCTGATGTCACGGCTTTACCCGCCCAACCTACACGCTTCAAAACTCGCTTACTGATCACATGTCCTTTATTTTGATACAAGTAAAAAAGAACCTTACGATGAGGCTCTGAAAGCGTCCCTATTATCGAGCCACACTCCTGCTTTCGGACGATCCTCGTATCAGATTGAAACTCTTTTTTATTTAGAACCCACTTAGACGGAAGTTTAAAATCGTCTACGTGATTCGCTATTTTTGGTATGGATTCCTCACGCTTCATAAGCAGTCGTCTTTTAAGATATTTCCAATATTATCGAATGGTACAAAAATACTAAATTGATAGATCACTTAATACCGTACATTTACTGCAAAATTGATCTTGTGGAATTGTTCTAAGAAACGAATTTTTAGTGGACAACCAGTACTACCCGGTAAGTCGATGGCTTTTACGGTATTGGCTTGGAGATAAACCAAAATGCTTTTTAAAGCGATGTGAGAAGTTATAAGGATCTTTGTAACCCAAGCGGTTGGCAATCATCGACACCGACCAATCTTGGTATTTTAACAAACTGGTCGCTTTATCCATTCTTAGTTGAATCAACTTGCTGCGTGGTGATAGGTCGAAGAGCGTCTTGGTAACTCGATTAAGCTGCTCTTCGCTGATAAACACCCTTTGAGCCATACCAGCTACTGTCCATGGTTGATGCAGACTACTTTCAATTTCATTATAGAGCGCTTGAACACGAGCGGTGGTGCTTGTTGATTTAGGTTCAAAACCCGTCAACGTTCGGACTATTTCACTCAAGAGTAACTTACGGTAACTGGCTCGGCCCCCTATCTCAAAGTAAACCAAGTTCATTAATGACCAGATCTGCTCACACTCTCCAAAAGGCACAATCCCCTGACCTAAACTTGCTATGTGTTGCCACTGCTTAGTATCGGGGGTCAACATCCACGCCATTTTCCAATAGTTATATTGCGGATCGAGTTCAAAACGAAATGGGGTTCCGGCAGGAAGAACCACCAGCGTATACGGTGTAATCGCTTGTACTGATGTCGTGGTTGTTAGAATGCCGCCACCTTCCATAGTGAAAATCAACGTATGAACATTAACGGATTCTCGCTCAACCCAATAACCATCGTATAGTTTTGCCATACCGCCCATATAGACACCAAAGCTTTTCATCTCTGGGATATCTTCAACGGTCAAAAAACGTTCTTTGCAATGTTCCGCGAGAAAAACATCATCTTGCCACGTTGATTTAGGCTCCATGGTATCAATGACGGATTCGCACAGGTTTTGTTGTTTTTTAAACATGTTGTTACTTCGCTCAAATCACTATAGTTCTGCCATAAATCGGAGAGCTTATGACAACTAATATCAACCCTAACTCATCTATGAATAACAAGCCAGAGAGCATATTACCTCGTATCGTTAAACTTGGTTTACCTGTAGCTTTGCAAAGTGCGCTGGTTGCTATTCTTGCCCTTGCTGACGTCTTGATGGTCAGCGATTTTGGTATGGAAGCAGCAGCCGCTGTGGGAATTGCATCAAAATGGCACTTCGTTGCGATTATGATTATGGCAGGGTTGGCCTCAGCAAACGGTACATTAGTTGCTCAATACTGGGGAAAGAATGACCGAAAAAGTGCACGTACCGTGTCATCTATCGCGATGGTGTTTGGTTTAAAAGTTCTGCTGCCTGTTACAGCAATCATCACTCTTGGTTCTCAGTTTTTAATGATGTTGCAAACTAGCGATCAAACCGTGATTGAGCTTGGAGCGACTTACCTATGGTATGGGTTCCCTGTTCTACTTCTAACTCACATTGTTGTAGTGGTAGAAGCAAGCATGCGCTCATCAGGTGACACCGTAACTCCACTATTGTTAGGTGGTATTACTATTGCACTCAACATTGCGCTTAACTTCGTTCTAATTAAAGGGGCTTTTGGCATTCCAGCAATGGGCGTTGCAGGTGCTGCATTGGCGACAACCTTAGCGCGATTGATTCAAGTGGGCTTAATGTATAGCTACATGCGTGTGCGTAAACACTGGCTGCTAACCACCCCAAGCTCACCGCACCGTCCATCACTGTGGCTTTCTTACCGTCGTATTGCGTTGCCGCTAACGATGAATGCCGTGTTGTGGGCAATGGGCACAATGGCATATCAAATGATCTTTGGTCACATGGGCACGACAGAGCTTGCGGTGTTCTCGATGCTCGCGCCGTTCGAATCGCTGTGTTACTCGATCTTCTTTGGTATCTCCGTAGCGTGTTCAGTATTGCTTGGCCATTCGCTGGGCCGTGATGAATTTGATGATGCTATGAGCATGGGTCTAACATTCATTAAAGCCGTCGTTGGCTTTGGCGCTGTCGTTGGCTTGCTACTGTTTATGGGTAAAGAGCATGTACTATCATGGTTAAACCTTTCTACAGATGCATTGTACCCGCTTGCTTCGCCAGCGATGATGATCATGTGTTTTGCAGTGGTGATTCGTATGCTCAACATGGTGATCATTAACGGTATTATTCGTGCTGGTGGTGATAACGCTTTTTGCTTGCGAATGGATTTCATCGCGATGTGGATGGTGGGCATTCCAGTGTGTGTTTACGGCGCGTTTGTCGCTGGATGGGATTTCAAATACATCTATGGTCTGATGTTGGTAGAAGAAGTGGTGAAACTGGCAATATGCTCGCACCGCTACTTGAGCCGACGCTGGATCAACAATCTCACAGTGACCTACGACGAGCCTCAAGCGGTATAGCTTTATACATAAAGTATTCTTTCTACAAGACTGCCTTCTGATAAGGCAGTTAGCAGAAACACAAAAGGTCTGAGCAATCAGACCTTTTCGTTTCTTCTGCGACCACTTTAAAGCACCAGTTACTTCTTGTTCATTCGGATATGGCGATTAGACACATTCGGCAGTGGCTTCTCTGGCACTTTACGTTTCTCATGAATCAAATGTCGTATTGCTAAAATCGGATGCTTAAGTAGCATTCTTGGCCCTGCATAGCGCATCACTAAACGCATCTGCTCTTTAGGATCAGGCTTATAACAATGAATCGGACACTTGTTACAGGTCGGCTTTGCTTCGCCATAAGGGCACCTATCGAGTCGAGTCTCTGCATAACGCAACAGTTGCTCACACTCTTCACATAACAGGTTATTCTGACGAACCGCACCATGGTGATCTTTGCAGTAGATGTGCACCATCGCAATAACAGTTTTGTACTCCGTTGCGAGCTCGCCTTGTAGAATGTTGTTATGTTGGAACATGATTAATTACCTAATGAGAGACCGTACAGGTTGAGTTCTAGATCTAAAATGATTATCCTCCACCGCATAAACTAAATACAAGGCTATGCAGCAATGAACCGTAAGAAAAAAATCAATCAAATTCTAAAGAAAAGACAGAAACAGGCGAATTCTAAACTGCATGGTAGCAACAAGCCTCGCTATATTTCTAAAGCTGACCGCGCAAAAATGGAAGCTGAAGAACAAGCGAAAGCCGCTCTAGAGCAAGCTGAGGGTTCAGTAGAGACAGCGGTTGAAGCAGAAGAAGCTGGTATTGAAACTAAAGAAAAAAAAGCTGCAGAGTAAACTTTTGACTCACGAGATACTCTTGCTCAGCGCTCAGATCAGAGCCTGTAGACAAGAACAAAAAAAGCAGCCTCTATTTGGGCTGCTTTTTTGATCCTACCGTATTAACCTAGCGACTTAGCTATTCAATTAACCTTTGAATGGTTTAACTTCCCAACGTGCGAACGGCACTTTTGCATTAATCCCTGCTCTTCCCCAGCGGTCTACCGAGTCAACTACAAGAATTCGCTCATTAGGCACCAGCGACTTAATCAAAGTCGTAGGCTTTTTCGCTGTCACTAACCATAGCGCGTCATCTTCAGAAAACATCGCTTTGAGTTTGGCCTTGTCTTGTTCTGTCCATTCCAGTTCAGCTTTGAACATACGTGCTTCAACAAACAGTTGGCTACCAGAAGCAAAATCTTCCAAGCTTTCTGAAAGTAACAATACTGAATCTACGTCGTTATCCAATAATACCGCTTGTTGCTTGTCAATCAGTTCACGCACATCCAACATCACACGTTGTAGGTTGCTATCAATCGTCTCTGCGTGCGCTGGCCACAACAACTTAAAGTCGTCAGCCACGATGGCGGCCATGCGCGTTAGGTTGGTTGGATTTAACCAAGCATACTTAGACACTTCACCACTTGATAGCGTCAACGCGGCAACACCTTGTGCGCGCGGTGTAATCGCTTGAGCGGCATCCACCTCAACCAAGCGGATATTGCCTTGCCTTGCGTATACAAATGTAGGATCCGCTTGCCAAATAGATGACAGCGTTAACGCAACGGTCGCCTTCTCTCCTGACTTAAGCACCTTGCTTTGACCCTTAGTGCCAAACCAGTTAGGTAAGCGATCAATACCGTAACGTTTTGGTGGTAGGTATTCAGTGGTAATGTCAGTGCCTTTGGTTAACTCTGTTGCCAATGCATAAGTCACAGGTGTGCTCGTTAAGATATCTTCTGCGTTCACGTTTAGCGACACCACAGATCCAGCCATTAACACACTACCAAGTACACCCACTTGAGCCGCTGTTTTTACTGAGCTTGAAATACGATTCATTAAAGGAGTCATGGTTATGCCTTTCTTATAATTCGGTATAGCGTTGCCGCTAGGAAAAACGTCGCAGAAACGATGATGATTGAAGCGCCTGACGGCACTGGCAGTTTAAGTTCCATCGGTAATACCGTTCCGACCAAACACGCGATGGTTGCCAGCAACGCAGAAAGCAAAACAAAGCTGCCCATGCGTTTAGTCAACAATCGCGCCGTCGCGCCCGGAATCAGTAATAACGCGCCAACTAAAACGGCACCCACGATCTTCACCGCAGCAATCGTCACCAAAGTAATCATCATCACAAACAGGTAGTCATAAAAGCTGGTGTTATAGCCGCGCACCTTGGCAATATCCGGGCTGATACAAGTGAGAAGAATACGGTTGAACGTCGGTATCAAGAGCAAAATGATGAGTGCGCAGCTGCCTGCAAGAATCGCTAAGTCTTGATCTGTTACCGTCAGAATCGAACCAAACAGCACATTCTCAAGCATGTGGATGTTGATCTTACGTGCCACGTACATCAACAATGCCGCACCTACTGCCAATGCTAGCGCAAGAAAAACGCCGACTAAGGTGTCGTATGGCACGTTGGTTCTGTTTCTTACAAAGTGAAGAAGCAAAGCAAAGATCATACAGAAGCTAAACAGACCAATAATTGGGTTTTCCGGTGGCTCGCCAAGCAAAACACCAATGGCAATACCAGTCAATGCTGCGTGACCTACCGCTTCAGAGAAGAATGCCAGACGCTTTGCAATGACCAAAGTACCAAGGCCACCTAATAACGGGCCCAATAACAACGCAGCAACCAGTGCATTCACCATAAACGCATACATGAAGCTGTCTGATAACCAACCCGCTTCAACGCCACTAATGGCAAGTTGTCGTAACCACTCCATTACGCAACCTCCTTCGATTTGGTGATGACAGATCCACTGCTATAATGCTGAAACAGACTCTCGATTTTAGTCGGGTGTAGTACTTGTTCATGTGGACCACTATCCACCAAGAATCGATTCACAACATGTACATTCGCTTCAAGACGACGTACTGCGGTTACATCATGGTGAACAGCAAGAATGGTACGCCCTTCATTAACGCATTCACGAACTAGCGATTCTAAATAACGAACGCCCTGCTCATCCATGCCGGTAGTGGGTTCGTCCAACACCAATAAACTTGGGTTATCCAGTAATGCTTGTGCAAACAACACGCGTTGCTGCTCACCACCCGATAGCTGCCCCATACGGCGGTCGCTACGAGTCGCCATACCCACACGGTCGAGTTGCGCTAATGCAAGATCCAATTGCTTAGACTTACGACGCCAAAATAGCGGAATTCGAGTTTGGTTGAGTAGTACAAAGTCCATTACCGTCAGAGGTAAACTCGATTCGAAGGTCGCTTTCTGAGGAACGTAACCAATGCTTGGCTTTTCTGGCCAATGAATGTTGATTTGACCAGAGAAAGGCGTCAAACCAAGAACTGAACGTAGCAAAGAGGTTTTGCCACCGCCGTTTGGCCCCATGATCACATGGCACTCACCCGCTTTAAGATCTAGCGTGATATCATCAAGAATCACGTTGTTGTCGTATTGCAGACCGAGTTGGTTGATTGAAATCGATGGACCTTGCATTACGCCTTCCCACTTTTAGCCTGGTTAGCCGCAGCAAATTTCATGGCTTCGATTAACGTTTCTAAGTTCTTCTTCATCTCAACTTCTACCTTATCGTCTTGATACTCACCGTGCGTCATGTGAGAGAAACGGTAAAGCTGAACGCCTGTTTCTGCTTCAATCGTGTCAACAAAGCGGTTTGGCATGTTTAGCTCGTAGAACAGAACATCAATGCCTGATGCGCGGATTTTCTCGATCGTATCTTGCAGTTGGCTCGCACTTGGTTCAACACCGTGTGCCGGCTCGATCACCGCCGCGACATCAACACCAAACTCTTGCAGAATGTACCCATAAGCATTGTGCGTGGTCGCCACTTTCATGCCTGAAGTATCGAGTTCACCTAATGACAACATCGCATCACGCTTCATAAAACGAAATTGCTTGGCGTACTTACGCGCGTTCTTGCGATAAAACGCCGCGTTGTCTGGGTCGAGCTTAGAAACTTCACTCGCGATGGTGTACACCTTTTGGATTGTTGTAGAAAGTCCAACAAACGTATGTGGGTTCACTGCGCCTTGGCCAACAGACTGGCCTAATGCAGGAAGTAGAGGTACTTCTTTGTTCGCTTCGATGACCATTAAATCATCACGTTGCGCAGCTGAAATGACTTTTAGTGCGAAGTCATCGTGGCCAATACCGTTTACCACGATTGCATCCATCTGGCTCAATCGCTTCAAGTCATTTGGTTGTGGTAAGTAGTTATGCGGGTTAAAGCCAGCATCAACCAAAGGAAGGATGTTCACTTTGTCACCTACCACTGCTTTTACGTAGCTATAGTAAGGCTGTAGGGTAATACCTATCGTCAACTTATCGCTGTCGACTGTGTATTCTTTTGCCAATGCATTGGGTGTCGATAACACCGCCATTAACGACATCAATAGAGTCATGAATCGCATAGTAAATCTCTTATTATTTGTGAACTTATGGTCAATGAGCTGATTAGTCCGTAAGCTTTTTGATTTTGTGAACATCTTCTTTTTGAACATATTGCTGATGAGAACCTAAAGTTTGAAACATTGCTTAATGAGAAGCAGCGTCATGTTGTTCAGATACTTCTGACTCGTTCACCACCAGTTTCCAGCCTGCGGATTCCAATGTGTTTTCATCAAATTGAGTAGGTTGGCTTGCGACACCACCAAAGAAAATCCAGATTTCCGGAGAAACACTGTTCGCGTTTAAAATAAACGAGTCCGCGAAGCCATGAGTGTTTGGCGTAGCTTGTTCGCTTGGTGTAGCGTATTCACTTGGCGTAGAGAAGTAATAACCACGCTCGTCCAATAACCAAGTATGAGAACCTTTGCGCTTCCAACTCTGGTCTTCAACAAAAGGCGCGACCCATTCGTCTTTCAGCGACACAACGCTTGGCCATTCGCCGTCTAAGTCCATGCGAAGATCTCGAATCTCTTCATGAGCCAAACGGAGTTCTGACAGCATCGCCAAGTTTTCTTGCTCAACATCAGTCACTAAGACTTGGTGATCAAGGGTCACTTCGATATGCGATTCTGCTTGATTAAACGGAATAGCAACCGTCGCAAAAAAAAGGATGAATATAATGATTAGGCCAACCCACTTGCCCTCTCTTCCGCCTGTGTCAGCGCGTACACTTTGAATCATCATTTTTCTTTGATCTCTACAACGTCGACTTCAACAGGAAACTCGTGACCTGAATCAAACACGAGGTAAAACTCAGAATTTGGGTTTGGAAATTCGACAATAGAGCGTTTATCCGTCATCTCTTTCGCTATCAAGTTGTCTTCATAGTCGTACATCGCGACTGCGTAATCTATCGCTTTACTACCATCAGAGTAACCTGCCTCACAGGCAACCGTTTTGCCTTCAAACCAACAGCTCATCAATGGAAAGTGTGCTTGCGCAGGTAATGCCGCTAAACCAAGCCCCAGAGCTAAGCACGGAGCAATTATGGTGTTTGCTCTTATTGTTATTTTCATCGTTCGTACCCTCGCCACGTTACAAATTTTCAGTGGTATACTGACCGTTAAAGGGCTCTAATGAGCCCTTGTCTTTTTTATCTAATAATCAGGAGCTTTCTCCCGATAAAACCGACTATTGAAGCAATGCTTCGAATGTCAGGTGCACATTCGTACTTGCTTTGTCTGCCAGTGGGTTGTCAACCAACTCACCTTTGTAGTTCGCTTTCATTACGTAACGACCCGCTACGTCTGGAGTAAACGTGATTTCACCGTTTTCATCGCTCACTACATCAATCTGCTCTTGGTGATTGCGGTAAAGCGTACCTTCACGAGTAATTTCCGCTTTCACGTCTTTCTGGATTTCACCGTTGTAGAAGAATTGGAATGTCACCGGTTCGCCTTCAACGATGTCTGAAGGGTGTGTAACAGGCTTCATTTCAAGAAGCTTGCCTTCAATTTTGAAAACTGAATCCGTTGGCTTGCCTACTGTGATGTAACTTTCTGCGCGAGTGAAACCAACTTGAGTTACCACGTCACGTGATTTTTCAGGTAATAAGGCATCACGCTCAGCTTTAGTCGCTTTAATCCATTTTACTGTGTCACGACGACCCGCTTTGTACTGTGTCCAGTACGTTGGTTCGTTGTTGATTGCTACTTTGTGTGTACCTTCTTCCTCAAAATAGAAATCAAACATTGAGCGACGCTTGCCTTTTACAACGAAGTTAGGACGCTCGTTACGGCCATCAGGCATGATAACGAATGCTTTATCACTTCCTGCTGGCTTATCAAAAACAAACGTACCGTGGGATGCCGTCACATCAAATGTTAACCAGTCACCACCTTCTTTAGAAACGGTGAAATGAGAAGGCAAAACCCAACGAGGGTGAGCTTGTGCTGTCGTCGTTGCTGCTAGACCGAACGCCATTACACCTGCAAGAGCAAGCGCCTTTATTTTTGTCTGTTTCATCATGTTCAATTCCATTATTTGTAATTTTTAATCGTGTCACTCAATGAGCGTCTACGATGGCTACCATTATTTATCGCTTCTTTATCTACTACTTAACGATATAGTTGAGCGTAATCTGACCGGTCTCTTCCGTTGGTTCTAATTGGTAAGAAGCATTTTTGTCAGTGAGTGCTACTTTTTGGCGAAGATAGTTTCGGCCACCATGTTCACGTACAACTTCAATATGAACCGTGTATTCACCTTGCTCTAACGATTGACCGGCATCATTTTTGCCATCCCAAGCAAAACGATATTGACCAACAGGACGTGTTGCGGAAGTCACGGCATCAACGAGTTCGCGGTCGTAACGTCCGACTTTTCGCCACCAACTTCGTAAATCTTTAAGCCATTCATCTTGGCCGACCCAAAGCTCGATCGTTTTCACTGACTTTCTTTCACTGTTCTCTACCCATATCGCTACGTAAGGGCGCTTGTATGGAGAAGCCTCAATTCTTGGTAACTCGAAATGCACATCGAGCTTTGCTGTGTCAGGAAGCACCTCAGCCATGCCTAAGCTTGGTAAAAGAGACAAAGCAAGGAGCGATTTGCTCCAATTCATTTTTTTCATGTTTAACAACCTTTCAAATCCGTTTAACCTTTAGTTCGTTCTTCAAGCTGATTCATCAACCTAATGGAGGGTTAAGGCACGGCAACAAAATAGATAGCAAGTGAGATTGCAGACCCAAACACCGTCCATTTGATGGAAGTATTGAGTGTCTTTTTCTTAGGTAACAGTAAGCACACGCCAGTCAGTACAAAGAAGATCATCAATAGCGCTGTGATATCGATAAACCATTTCCATACATCACCGCTGTTACGCCCTTTATGCAGGTCGTTCAACAGAGCAATAACGCCGTAATCAGTGGTTTCGACTTCGACGGTTTCAGACGTTACATCAACAAACACAGAAGCGTTGTAGCCAGGTCCTTTGAAGTCCATAGACACTTCACCGATGAGCAACTCACCGTCTTCTATTTCTGAATAGATATCCAAACCTGAAGGAACACCAGACAGGTTTGCTTCTTCAAATAGAAACGCCTCAAAAGCAGACTCATCGGCTTTTAGTCGACCGTCTTGGACCGTGAACAAACTGGTTGGAAGCGTTAGCGTAGAGCGTTGGATATTGGGTTGGCTTAATTCGAACAGCTCAGGGCGATTAAGGGTAATACCTGTCACTGAAAAGAAGAGAACAACAAACAACAGTGCCATTGAAATATAAACATGAAGTCGACGAGCCCATGATTGAACTGCCCTACTTTTTAACGACATACAAACCAGTACCTATAGATTTTATGGCGATAATTTAGTTGATAATAATTCGTATTGGCATTCAATTTACATTGTTTACGTTTCTCGCACGTCGCAAGGAAATTCACATAACATCTACAGAAGAACAATCGAACTGTATACGTATAAGAATCGCGGCAATATAAGTGGGAAACGTAGATATCCTGAGCTCTAGAGCTTATAAAATGGCCCTATTTAGTAGGAGTTCCGTGCATTTAAGAAAGGAATGTTGAAGCTATTTAGAACAGAGATCACTATCAAGGGAATCAGCATGACGATTAGCTCAAGAGTGGTTTAAGCTTATTGACTATAAAACAGACATAACCATGCAAGTTTAAAAGGATTTAGAAATGCGTACTATTGTAGCTTTGGCTCTATTGGTAACGGCTTGTACTAGCCAAATTGTTAGTACTGACGAACATGTCGAGAGTTACATCGGTTCCAATATTGCAGAGGCTCAAACGTTGTATTTAACGCCCCACTCTCAAGCCGTTACATTTTGGGAGTCACGCACATTTGCTTGGGTGGAAACTCAAACCTCACTCGAGAATGGTGAAATACAACATTCTTTCAAAAACCCCTATCGTGACTGCACCATTAACTGGATTGTAGACCAAAGTGGAGTGATCATTGCGGGATCACACAGTGGCGAGATGTGCAGCCTTTAACTTGAATTCTCTTTATCTTTATCTTTATCTTTATCTTTATCTTTATCTTTATCTTTATACCAATCGTAGTAAATAACTGTTCATCCTAGCTAGTTAAAACACTCGATAACATCGTTAGAAATTTTCATTTTAGAATAACTACTTATCGAAAATTTCCGCCTTGTTCTCAAGCATTTTTCCTGCGCTATTTATGATCACTGACTTACTGTGATTGGTATTATTCTTACCTCAGTCAAACAACAGCACCGCTCAGGCACCTAGGTTTAAGGTTTAAGTCTATTGAATACAAAAAAAGGGTGTCATTTGAACATTCAAATGACACCCTTTCACTGTCTTATTTAGTACTCTGTTTTCTAGCTTCTAACTATATGTGATTAGGCGTTTCCACTTTCGCTTACCGTTCTCAGCTGGGTCAAATATTTGATCCACCCTTTAGCCTCAGGAGACGGTTCAATGTTGTTCGCCCGCTTAGCTTGAGCGAGAGCATTATCTAAGTTCTTCAACTTATACCATGAACGTACTTTCGCTAATGCAACGTCAGCTTGCTTGTTCTTGTCTTTCACTTTGTCTAAAACAACCAGAGCTCGCTCGTAGTAACCTTGCTGAACCAATAATTGAGCAACATTCCAATGGTATCGAGTATTCATGTTCGACGCTAACGTCCACACTTCAATAGCATTGTCCCACTCTTTCGCTAGCTGCCAGTAGGTTGCTTGCTCAGCCAGAAGTTGGACATCGCTGTTTGCGTCATCTAACTTGCTAATTTCTTGCGCAGCGCGCTCAGGGATGCCTCGTTTCGCGTACAGTTGAGCAAGTAGCCTACGGTCTGAATTATTCAGTTCAACACCTTGTAGCTCAGCAAGCGCTAAGGTATTCAACGCATCTCGGCTACGCTCTAGCCTTAACTGAATCCCGACCAGTTGACGCCACCAATTGTCTTTTTCGGGTTGAAGTTCAACTAAACTTTCTAACGTAGGAATTGATTGCTTCCATTGTTTTAACTGTAGTTGAGCACCCAGCTTTAACGAGAGAGGCGACAACTGTGGTTTTGAATTAAACTTGTTATGACTACCTATAGCCGCCAGTACTTTCGTCCAGTTTTCAATTTGGTATTCAGCTTGAGCAATTCGCATCCATAGTGTGTCTTTCTTTTCAGTTTCCGGTGCTGTTTTAACGAGCTCATAATAGTGTGGTAATGCCGCTTTAAAATCCTGCTCGCTAAGCAGTAAATCAGCTAACATACGTTTCGTTACCCAAGCTTGTTCATCGACCAATAAGCGACTATCCACTGCATAAGTAAGCTGCTTGATTGCCGTCTTTGTTTTACCATCTTGCCAGTAAAACACACCAAGCATGCGAGCGACATAGGCTTTGTCATAGCCTTTAGATAACTCCAAACTAGCCAAAACCTCAATCGCCTGTTTAACCTGCTCCTCTTGAGCAAGTTTATTCGCCTTTTGAACACGAATAACGGTGTATTGGGTAAGCTCTTTTGCCGGTACTGTAAGGGGCATTATCAACAAGCCCACTAATATCCATATCTGTTTCATCATTTTGCCAACTTAAACTCTAGTTTCACGGTTTGACCAACCTGCGCTACCGCTTTTCCATCGACGACTTTAGGTTGATACTTCCATTTTTTAAGTGCTCTTATCGCTTCACGTTCAAACATACGACGTGGATTTGCATCCGTAACTTGAATATCAACAGAACGTCCTGTTTCATCGATTGTAAAAGACAAAATGACATACCCTTCTGCGCCACGCTTTAGCGCTTTTGCTGGATAACGAGGTTCAACTCGATAAAGCGGCATTACCTGTTGATTTGACCCAAAATCAGAAAATGTTGGAGCGTTAATCGCTAGGCCTTCAATTGAAGTATTCAAATCCAGTGAAGACAGTGAAGACATTGAATTCAGAGGCGTTACTTCAGCTTGCGACTGAGACGTTTGCGCTTGCGGTGGCGGCTCTGGCATTTCGGGTTGTTCCGGGACTGCACGTTGTCTTCTCTGTACTTCTTGTTCTTGTTCAACCATCACCATGTTGAAACTTAACGTCTCACCATTTTCTGGCGAACGTTGGTGTCCATTATCGACCATCCAAGCCATGAAAGAAAATAGTGCTAAACCCAACGCTCCCGCTAAAGGTAATGCAAGAAATAGGCGAATCATTGATTAAGATCCTCCAAGATCATCGCTTTTCAGCTGCAAGCGCAATATTTTTAACACCCGCACCTTTGGCAGCGTCCATCACTTTAACAACCGTACCGTTATAAGCATGCTCGTCCGCCTGAATAACCAAAGAAGCATCAGGTTGTTCTAGCAACAAGTGTTCTAACGTCGCTTGAACACGTTCAACATCCACAACACGTTTATCTATGAAAATGTCATTCGCAGAAGTAATCGCGACAAAGATACCTGCATCTTTTTGGCTCACTACATTTGAAGCTTGCGGGCGATTGACTTCAACACCAGATTCACGAACAAATGAACTCGTCACAATGAAGAAAATAAGCATGATGAATACGATATCAAGCATCGAAGTAAGGTCTATTTGAGCCTCTTCGTTTTTAGAATGACGTCGACCGAGTCTCATCGTTGACTCCTTAAAGATTTTTCTAATTTCAATTCTAAGCGGTTACAGACTTTCGCTAAACGAGCATGAACAAACATGCCCGCTAATGCAGCAACCATACCCGCCATCGTTGGTAAAGTTGCCAACGAGATACCTGAAGCCATCAATTTAGGGTCACTGCTTCCTTGAGTCGCCATGACATCAAAAACGGAGATCATACCGGTTACGGTACCGAGCAAACCCAGCATTGGACAAATAGCAACTAACAGCTTAATAAAGTTCAAGTTTTGGTTAAGTAAAATACTCGCTTGCCCCAACCAACCTTCACGAATGGCTTTAGCATGCCAAGAAGAGTGATCTTCTCTTTCATGCCACTGATTAATCCAAGCTTGACGCTGCTTTGGAAAGTAGAACGCGAGATAAAGCACACGTTCTACCACAAGTACCCAAAAAACGAGGACGACAGCCGCTAGCCACCACAGAACGAAACCGCCCTGCTCCATAAAGTTTGATAAAGACAGCAGCCAGTTACTCGTTAACCAACTCGCTGGTAATAGAGAACCCGACAAAATATCCATTACGCGGCAGTCCCAACTTGTGAAATAACAGCGCTTGGTTCAATAGACTTCTCTGCCTGCTCAGCAACAAGGCCAATGCCCTGCTTCTCCAGAATATTGCGAATGTTCTCTGACTGAGTACTCAGAATGTTGTGTGCCAATAGCAGTGGCATTGCAGCAACAAGGCCAAGTACCGTTGTAACAAGTGCCATCGAAATACCACCCGCCATTACTTTAGGGTCACCATTACCAAACTGTGTGATCACTTGGAATGTTTCGATCATGCCGGTTACGGTACCTAGCAAGCCAAGCATTGGTGCTAGAGCAGCTAGAAGCTTCAGCATTGATAAACCTTTCTCTAGGTGAGTTTGTTCATCCACTACCGCTTCTAAAAGTCGCAGTTCTAATGCTTCTACTGTTTGATTTTTCTCTTTGCTGTAAACCGCAAGAACACGACCCAGAGGGTTATTGCCAGCTTGTTTTGGGTTCTTAAGCTGTGCACGAATCTTCTGACGAGCGATAGCCAAAGAAATACCACGAACCAATGCGATGATTAAGCCGATTGCCAACAAGCCAAGAATAACTTTACCAACTAGGCCACCTGCTTGCAGACGATCAGCTAGGCTTGGTTCCAAAGCTAATTGTTCTAGCATGAATCCACGAGAGGGATCGACGACTACATTAGACACTTCGCCATTAGCTAAAGTAGAAAGCGACGCCAGTGTTGGGCCTTGTGAAGGCTGCTTCAAGTAAACTATTGCATCTTGATGTCTAGCATCCCACCATACGTAACCTGACTCAGCAACTAAGCCAATAGAACCCAGTCGATAAGCTTCTGCCTTTTCAGTAACCCCTTCACTATTAACTAGTGAAACTGTCGACTTGCTTATCTCTGAACTTGCTTGAATTTGCTCCATCATGCTCAACCAAAGACCTGTTAACTGGGGCATTGACGGTAATGATTTTGCGTCCACGATTTGATAAACAGTTTCTGTATACGCTGCGCGATCTACGTTAGTTACTGTATCCGTAAGTTCATGTTCAAGGTCTTTTGCATTTTGTCTTACAACGCCAAACAACTCACCTAAGCTACCTGTTTCTAAACGCAGTTTCTCTTCTAAACGAGCAAGCTTGTTTTCGTTATCACTGAATGTCTGAGTCAGAACATCGGTCGCACCTTGAATAGAGCTACGTTTAGCTTCAAGCTGTGCTTTGATCGCTTTGAGTTCTTGTTCTGTCTTTTTAAAGTCAGCTTCACGAATTACGTTATGAGACGCTTGCGTGCGACTCTCTGATTTTGCTTTGTTAACAAGCTGAGCTGTCGTGTCTGATGCAGAGAAAGCAGAAAATGAAATTGACGTAATGCAAAGCAATGCTGCTAATGGCTTTAAGTTCATTACTTAACCTCCGCAACAGTTAAAGAAACAGGTAAAGTGATTAAGCTTGGAGACGCTTGCTTATTAGCAATATCGTACGCTTTGTCCAACTCAGATTTCATCGAAGAATCCAACTCTTGCCATTGATCGCTATTTTGGTCCCAAGACCAATATTGGGTACCATTTAAGTTACGAGCGACCAGTGAAATGCGGCCAAGATGCAAAATATCAACTTCAAGCACTTTATCTTGACTTAACTCGACACGGCTTGAATAAGAACTTAGCTTAATACCGTAATCCACTTCAATTTGGTACGCCTCTAAAATACGGCGATATTTTTCAGCATCACTGACATCAGCACGAGTCATCATCGCTTTCAGCTTTTCAACGCGACGCAGACGGCTATTTGTCTTGAAAGGTAGATCGCTTTCAATAACTTCCTGGAGACCATCGATCATCTTGTACATTAAAGGCACAACACCTTGACGTGTTAGTTTGATTTCGTCGATCTGCCCTTCAATACTCTGCGCTTCTTGATCTTGGCTCTTAACCAATGCGGCAAGATGATCGTGATAGATTTCTAAATTTTTCACTTCTTCTTGCAGACGCTCAACCTCAGCTTGCAGCAATAATGTTGCTTGTGAGCTTTTATCAATAACCTTTTGGCTCGAAGCCGACGCGTTATTGGTCTTGTTTTGAATTGATTGAGCTTGATCCAAGCTGTTTGCCATCGATGACGTTGCAACCAAACTGATGGCAAGTGCTAGGCTAGTTTTTAAAAGATTCATAATTGTAGTCATTTACTTTAGAAGAAGAACAAATGAGTTTTATTGATAAGCAGTCTCATTATCATTAAAAACCACTCGCATTGCTAGGGGTATTTTTACTAAATAGCAGAATCAAGAAAGGGGAAAGTCGAAACCTTCCCCTTAATATTTAAGCTACCAATAGTACCCTACTAACAAATTAGTATTTTACCTGTAACGTAGCCATGTAGTTACGACCTTCGCCAACAACAACGCCGCGAGTGCTGCCACCTTCTAGGTAATCTGTATCGAATAAGTTCTCTACATTAAAGCGTGCAACAAAGTCTAAGTTTTCATCGTACTTAATCGTATGTGCAACACCAGCATCTACACGAGTGTAAGCGTCTTTCTTAAACGTGTTAGCACTTTCAGTGTAACGCTCACCTACGTGATACACACCTAGGTTTACATCAGTACCGTTGTTGAATGCGTAAGTAGACCAGATGCTTGCAGTAAATTCAGGAACGTCTGCTGGTGTTTTACCATTAAGAGCAGGGTCATTCTTATATTCAGCATCTAAGAACATTGTTGATGCACTTACAGAGAACGCATCCGTCACGTAGCCCGTCGCAGCTAGCTCCACACCAGTGTGAACTTGCTCACCCACCTGTGTAGTACGAGTATCTTTTGCATGAGATGCAGGAAGGTCTTCTGTAACTTGCATGTTCGTTTGTGTGATCTGGAATACTGCTCCTGATACGAATAAACGCTCATCAAACAGTTCCCACTTTGAGCCTAGCTCATAAAGTGTACCTTTCTTCGCATCTTGAGACTGGCCGAAGTTCACATCATCTTTATCAGAAATCTCACTTACAGGTTCAAAACTTTCAGAGTAAACCGCGTAAATAGAACCGTTTGGCGCCGGAGAGTAAATCGCACCGAACTTAGGTAGGATGTTATTGTAGCTCTCTTCTTTACCAGAACTGCTCGTTGTATCATCGTAAGCGAAACGAACACCAGCAAGTGCTTGCCACTGCTCATTGAACGTCACTAAATCTTGAAGATATAGACCGTAGTGTTGGCTCTTCGAGTGTGATACTGAATCATCGTTGTTATAGTGAATGTCTGCAGGCATATCAAAGCCTTTGCCACACTCTTTCATTGTGTCTGCTTCTGAAGCGTTAAAACAAGCGTAGTCTGATACGTACAGGCGCTTGTAATCGTAGTGCAACCCATTTGCACCCACCAACAGACGGTGATTCACACCAAATGCATCAACATCACCAGTAAAATCCACGTAAGCCGTATCAAACGTCCACTCATCATGACGGTCTGACACTTTGTAACCATAACCTAGTGTTTTCTTGGTTTTTCTGTCTTTCTTTGAATCAATAACGTTATCTGATTCAGTACGGCGACGTTCGTAAAACTGACGACTGATACCCGATTTAACTGCCCATGTATCGCTCAAGTTTGCTGTAACAGCCACACCGTAGTTTGCTACGTCGTTGTCTGTTTGTGCGAAGCGTTGGTCATTAACCGTATTTGGGGTAATCGCTTTACCTGTTTTCGTATCAATCTTTGAGCCGTTATCTAGATCACCCAACTCTTGAGTACGGTCGTAATGCGCAGATAGCATCACATCTTCGTTGATATCGTAATCAACAAATAGGCCACCAACAAAGCGGTCAGTCTCTACATCTGTGCCGTCAAAACGTGTGCGGTAAGAGTCTTGGTTTTCTTGTGAAACAATAAGACGAGCACGTAGAGTTTGATCATCGTTCAATGAACCGCTTACATCAGCTGTAGTACGTGTGTAGCTGTCAGAACCAATGTCTTGGCTTACGCTAACTTGAGTTTCATACGTAGGCTTCTTAGCAACCATGTTAACAAGGCCACCAGGTGCTGATTTACCGTAGAGCAAACCTGCAGGACCTTTTAGTACTTCAACACGTTCTAGTAGTTCTACCGGTTGACGGTAATGAGACCAGTGTTGAACGCCATCGCGCAAGTAACCAGAACTGCTTCCTAGAGAGAAACCACGTAGGTTGAAGCGCTCACGGTTTGTTGATTTAGAACCCGCTGAAATTGACGCATCATTTTTTAATACTTCGCCAAGCGTGCTTGCGCGTTGCTCATCAATGATTTGTTCACTGATAATCGTAACTTGTCCTGGAGTCTCTAATTGAGTCGCCTCCATGCGCATTGCTGTTGTATTCGTGTCGGCTTTATAACCGTAATCACGACCTTCAACAACCATATGCTCGTCAGTTTTTACTGCTTCTGCCAATACTGCTGGTGAAGCTAATACTGCGCCGATCACTAAAGCCAATGGCTTTTTTGAAAACATGTCCTTTTCTCCACTTTTATTCTTTTAGACGAACACTTTGTTATTTATTCGATGTGTCCGTTAGACCGTTTCCGGTACCACTGAATTATTTCGAGGGGGAATATAAGTGATAACTATTACTATTTGCATTAAATTTACATTCTTTGCATTCGTAAAGTTTTGTAAAGACGAGCTGACGAGTCGTTAACCTGCAGTTAAAAGAAACCAATTCAATACAGTCATTTAACGAGCACTTGAATTAAAAATCGGTTCTCTGCGCCAAACTATTTGAAACACCGCCATTTGCGCAGTCAATGTAATAAGCAAACATCTATAACAAAATCCTCTTGTCTTATTTATTACCTTCAGAACTACGATTTTTTGTATAAAACACTCGATAAATGTAAATGACTGGTGAATTATTTTGTTTTAATTTGTTTTATTTGAACGATTATCAGTGATTATGATCACATCTGTAATTCCAAACTCATTTTTTGTTTTTCGATTTAAACAACCGACTGCTAATCTCCTGCTCACTTTGGAAAGGTATCAAAGTTATAAATAATAAGGAGTGTTCTAAATGAATACCAAGAAACCTATGTCTCTAACTGGTCGAGTTATCCTCGGCATGGTCGTGGGCATATTAACGGGATTTGCCATTCAATCCCTTTTTGCAGACAGCGGATTTGTTAACAACTACATCGTTAACGGACTCTTTGAAGTAGGCGGACAGATCTTTGTCGCCAGTTTAAAAATGCTTGTTGTACCACTCGTCTTCGTTTCACTCGTGTGCGGTACAAGCTCTCTTAAAGATTTATCAACTCTTGGCCGTATGGGTGGCAAAACGCTTGCACTTTATATCGGTACTACAGCCGTTGCTATCACTCTAGCATTGACTATAGGTAACCTGTTCCAACCTGGAGCGGGTGCGGATCTTACTGCTGCGAGCTCTTTCAAATCAGCTGATGCTCCTTCTTTGGGCCAAGTCATCATCGACATGTTCCCGACCAACCCTATTCAGGCGATGGCTGAGGGCAAAACGCTACAAGTTATCGTATTTGCTGTGTTGTTTGGTATTGCAATCAGTGCAGCGGGTAAACCAGGTGAGCGTATCGCTGCGGTTTTCTCTGATTTGAACGAAGTAATTATGAAACTGGTTGCGCTACTGATGAACCTTGCGCCTTACGGTGTGTTCTTCTTGATGGCGAAGCTGTTCTCTGGCCTTGGTTTAAGCGCAATTTGGAACCTAGCGGAATATTTCTTAGTGTTAGCTGGTACTCTACTGTTACACGGTTTAGTAACTTACAGTGCGATGCTTAAAGGGTTTACAGGCCTTAGCCCAATTACGTTCCTACGTAAGATGGAAGATGCAATCATGTTTGCATTCTCAACAGCATCTTCAAACGCAACGATTCCAGTGACAATGGAAACGGCTAAAAACCGCATGGGCGTAGACAACAAAGTCGCTTCGTTCACAGTTCCACTAGGCGCAACTGTCAACATGGACGGTACTGCTATCATGCAGGGTGTTGCAACGGCGTTTATCGCACAAGCGTACAACATCGACCTGACTATGGGTGATTACCTAATGGTGATCCTAACAGCGACACTGGCTTCTGTTGGTACTGCAGGTGTTCCTGGTGTTGGTCTTGTTATGCTAGCGATGGTATTGAACCAAGTTGGACTGCCGCTCGAAGGTATCGCATTAATCATGGGTGTTGACCGTCTTCTTGACATGATCCGTACTGCCGTAAACATCACTGGTGATAGTGCCGTAACTATCATTGTGGCTAAATCTGAAGGATCTTTTGACGAAGCTCGCTTCAATGACCCAGCAGCCGGTGAGAAAGAAGAAGAAGTAAAGCTAGCACGCCAACAGGCATGATCTAGCTTCTCTGGTGCTCTTACTTTCAAGTCAAGGCGCAATTAATGGCTGTGCCTTAGCCTGATAATGAAAAGCGTGTATACAAAAACGCCACTGCTGATACAGTGGCGTTTTTTATTGGGTGCCCTTTGAGCCGAAACGATTCAACTCTCATCTATCTTCTCGTTACAGGGGCTGAGCGTTGAGTGCCGAGCCTATAGCTTAATCTACGATAGGAAACATAAGGTTCACTCTAAGTCCCCCACCTTCTCTGTTCTCAGCGGTAACATGCCCATTCATTACTCCCATGGCTTCCTTAACGATCGCGAGTCCAAGACCGTAACCACCAGACTGTTTATCTCTGGCTGACTCGATGCGGGTAAACGGGTCAAAGATATCTGCAATCTTGTTATCTGGAATACCTTCACCATCATCCTCCACAGAAATGACACTGTAACGCTTATCATTGACCTGCCCGTAGGTCTTGACGACAATATCCGCATTGCCCCCTGCGTATTTGATCGCATTTCCTACAAGGTTACTGATCACCCTCAAAAGTAGCCTCTCATCAACATTAACCATTGATGTTGCTGCTTCCAAATCACCAGTCAAAGTTTGATTAGGTTTCAAGTCATTTTGCATCTGTACAATGAGCATTGAGCAATACTGCTCAAGATGCATTGGAGTTAACTTAGAATCATAACGAGAGGTTTCTAGGCGACTGAACTCAAGAATTTCACCCACCAGCTTATTCATCTCTTCCGTTTCGCTTTCCATCCGTTCGAGTAACCCCATACTTTTTTCATCGACCTTACTACGTAGTAAATGTAATGCGAGATTCTGCCTTGCTAACGGTGTCCTCAACTCATGTGATACATCACGAATCAAACGACGCTGCTTTTCAGCCAGAGACTTAATCTCAAAGGTCATATGGTCAAAATCCTTGGCAAGCTCATTGAATTCACGAGTAGTTGAATCCAACTCAGACACAACACTCACTGAAAAGTCTCCTTGTGCGAGCCTTCGACTGGCCTCCCTTAAACGATCGAGTGGCTGCTGCAAACTTTTCGCCATAATAATGGAAAACAGCGATAACACGATCAAAGCAATCACAGCTTTCAGCGCATAGGAATACGGAGCAAAGGATTTTGCTGGATGAAACTGGCCTGGCAGTTGGATCACGAGTGTATTGCCGTTATCAAGTGGCAAGCCGAAGATAGGCTTACTCACACGATCACTGAGTTGATGGTCTAATGTACGCAGATACTTCAACTTAAATTCAAAATGCGGATGCATGTGTCGGTGGGTAATCGGTCGGTTGTTTTCATCGATGATGAATAAATAATAACGTTGGGCATTGCCCCAGTCGGCAAGCTCATCCATGTCCCCTTCTTCGATCAGTACATTAGCTTGATAAGCCAAATCCAACATTTCAGCTTTGACAGGTTCAGGTACCTTCAACAAGGCTTTCATCAGCGCTCGTTCTGCGACACCTTGAAGGATGAGGATACTGACTAAAATCACGGTCAGGCAACTGAACAGCTGAAACGTTAAGCCATCCTTACGCTTGATAACGAAATCAGGGCACCGTAAAAACCAGTTACTCATACTCCTACCGACTCTAGGTAGCTGTAGCCTTGACCGCGCACAGTTTTAATATGTTGCTTTGATAAGCCAGCCTGCACCAATTTTCGACGTATGTTGCTGATATGCATATCTAGATTACGGTCGAAGGGGCACAGCTCTTTCTTCAAGACATGTATTTGCAAGTCAGATTTTGATACAACGATGCCATTATTTTTGATCAGATAATCGAGCAACTCTTTTTCAGTGCCCGTTAAAGGTAAACGGGTAAGTTGCTCGCACAAACCTTGATTAGATGAAGCCATTGATTGTCTTTGTCGCTCAAACCCAACTCGGCGTAAGATCACCTTAATCCGGGTCAAAAGCTCAGGAACATTGAAAGGCTTAGCGATGTATTGATCTGCCCCGGCTTGATAGCCATCTAGCATGGAGGCATCATCATTAAGCGCAGTTAGCATAAGGATAGGAGTAGCAAAACGCTGACAAATACGTCTTGCGACTTGAATACCACTTAAATTGGGGAGCATCACATCGAGTAAGACTAAATCAACAGGATTTGATTGAATAAACTCTAGAGCTGATTCACCGCAATGAACGGTATCAACGTGATACCCTTCATTTTCCAACACTTCACCCAGTAACTCACACAACTGAATATCATCATCAACAACTAAAACACGAGACATTTCACACACCGATAAATAAGAACTGTTTGCATTCTAATTATCGTTATTATTGATTTCAATTATAAAGTGCGTGATTTCCTCTATAGAAGAAAATCTTTTTCAATCGGTACAAATTTTGAGGCAGAATCGATAAGATTTTGAGCTGTTAACCCAGGAACGCCATACACTTCAACAGGCTTTCCAAAACGCTCTTTGATTCGCTCTACCAAGATTTCAAAATCGCCATCACCCGATACCAAAACAATCGTATCAACCGTCTCCGCAAGCTCTATCGCGTCTAACGCGATACCGACATCCCAATCCCCTTTGGCGCTACCATCACGACGCTGAATAAACGGTTTTAGCTTCACATTAAAACCAACACCACGAAGGATATGGTGGAATTGGCGCTGTTTAGGATCTTGGCTTGAGATTGCGTAAGCATTGGCTTCGACAACGTTACGTCCTTCCGTGGCAACATACCAAAACTGGTTATAGTCGAAGTTAGAACGGTATTTATCGCGTGTTGTATAGTAAACGTTCTGAACGTCGACCAAAATTGCTATGTTTTCCATAAATTCATACCTTTAGATTTTCCGTATACCCTATTCTATTCACTTCTAAAATGCGAGTCGCTTTCTTTAATAAAAATGAACTCATTAGCTATGCTTAACGTAGTTGTTATTGGCTTAACGTAGTTGCCATTAACTTAGAGCTTGTTTGTGTTTATCGAGGAAGGTGGAACATGCAGTACCGACAAATAATCAGATCATGCCTTGGCAGCGACACCATTGACTCAGTATTGACACGTTGCTGCGCGGCAATAACTAACGCTGCCATAACTAACGCTGCCATAACTAAGGCATCGGTAACAAACGTAATTTCCAAACCACTGAACGCTCTAATATCAAGCACGGTTATGTTTATGATTCTGTCAGTCAACTCGTTACACGCCTACCCAGCCTACTCTCATTCCAAAGCTCTGCCACACCGCAGTGTTATTTATTTCGCTCCAACAGAAGATTCGATCGTAAAAGAGTTTCTTAATGAAGTCTTGATTAACAATTGTCAATTGGACGAGCGAGATGTAGTAATCATGGTCATCGCAGAAAGCGGCTACACCGTTCCTGCATGGTTAGTTGAAGAGTTTAATTTGGATGCAGTGACTAACAGTTATGGAATACCCAAAGGTTCACACACTGCCGTGTTGATTGGTAAAGACGGGAAAGAGAAACATAGGTGGAGTGGTAAAACCGACTGGAGTTTAATCACTAATATTATTGACGAAATGCCCATGCGCCAACAAGAAATGCAGCGACAGAGTAGCCGCTGCAGTATTTGATTCTTAGTCAGCTAAGCCTTTGGTTAACCATCAAGCAAACAACCATCAACCATCAACCATCAACCAAGCTAACAAGCTAACAAGCTAACAAGCTAACAAGCTAACAAGCTAACAAGCTAAGCTTGATCATCAATCACTTAAGCTTGCTTGTTAAACCAAGCCAGTTTTTCATGGAGCTGAGCAACACTTCCAACCACAATCAGTGCAGGGCTCTTTGCAACGCCAGCAAGATCAGCTAGATCACGTAGCCCACCTCTAAACACTTTCTGCTCTTGGCGAGTGCCATTTTCGATAATCGCAACAGGCATGTCTTCTCGCATACCATTATCGAGTAAGTTCTTCTGAATGTTCGGACTCTCTTTCAAGCCCATGTAAAACACGATCGTGTGATTGTGCTGAGCAAGAGATTGCCAGTCAATATCTTCGCCATCTTTCTTCAAGTGACCTGTAATAAACTGCACGCTTTGCGCGTGATCACGGTGCGTCAACGGAATGCCCGCATAAGCAGTTGCGCCTGCAGCTGCTGTGATGCCCGGAATCACTTCAAATCTCACGTCATTCTCAGCTAACGTTTCACACTCTTCACCACCACGGCCAAAGATAAACGAGTCACCACCTTTTAAGCGTACTACGTGCTTGTTCTCTTGCGCTTTAGTGACCAACAGTTGGTTGATCTGATCTTGCGGTACACAATGATGATCAAGCTTTTTACCCACATACAGCATTTCTGCTTCTGGGTTAGCCATCGCCAAAATATCTTTTGATACCAAGCGGTCATAAACCAACACGTCTGCTTGTTGAATCACTCGTGCGGCTTTTAGTGTAAGTAGGTCTGGGTCGCCCGGACCTGCACCTACCAATGAAACAAATCCATTGCTTACTTCTTTAACATTCGATGACGATACTTCTGACATTCTGCGCTCCGAAGGTTTGCTTGTTTTATCTCAAGCTTCAATCTATGTGATAAGTCACTGTATTCATAATGACTTATCAAAATCCTTACCTCTTAGACTATCAGGTGTTGAAATAAATATTCAGTCTAAATACTAACGAAGATAGAAATAATTATAACAAAACAATCTATTGCGGATGCTTTGCTCAATAGCAAACAACGCATCTATGATAACTAAGGTGTTGTCTGCCCGAGAATACACTGACAGCTTTCAAACTAAAAAAGCCCCAAACACGTTGTTGGGGCTTTCAATCTCATACTAACTTACGTTTACCGTATTACTTCGCGCCTAGAGAAGGAGCTGTTTTAGCATGAGTCAGGTATAGAGGAACACACGTTAACAGTAGGCCACCAACGATGTTACCTAAGATTGTTGGGATAAGGTTGAAGTTCAACCATGTCGCGATACCGAAGTCAGCGCCAAGAATCATACCCAGTGGGAATAGGAACATGTTTACAACTGTGTGCTCAAATACAAGTGCGAAGAAGATGAAGATTGGGAACCACATCATTGCTACACGACCAGCAACTGTGCGTGCAGTCATGTTACCAATCACACCTAGACAAACCATTAGGTTACAGAAGATGCCGCGCACGAAACATGTGATCCAGCCGTCCATGCCCATATTTTCAAACCCTAGGCTACGACCTGTAGAAACAGCAATGAACTTTTGAGCAACTGCGTTTGGTTCTAAAGAGAAGTTACCTGTAAGTGAAATTGCCACTAACACTGCAACAATTAAAGAACCGATAAGGTTACCAAGACCAACAAGACCCCAACAACGTAAAATACGACCCCAAGTAATACCTGGACGGTTATCAAATTTCGCTAAAGGAGCAAGGCCAAATACACCGGTTACTAGGTCATAGCCCATTACACTTAGAATGACGAAGCCCACAGGGAACACAAGAGCGCCAACAATACCAATGCCTGTTTGCACGATAGTCGTGATTGCCACTACAACAGCAAGAGAAAGAATGATGCCTGCCATTGTGCTTCGAATCAGTAGATCACGAGTACTTGTTTTCGTTTTCGCTTCACCTACATCGATCATTGTTTGAACGAATTCTGCTGGTTTAAAATCAGTAGACATAAGATTGTCCTTAAAAAGTTAAAATTAAAAGTTGAAATCGGATAGGAAAAGGTTCTAATTGCCGAATTAAGGCAATGTCGATAACTAGAACCCTTGATCTATCAAATCTTGCTAAGTAACTGTGTCGAAATTTCGAACTAACTATGATTTCGCACTAGCTATGGTTTCGAACTAACTATGCTGAAACTTCTACAGCACCTTTAGTAACGCGAGCTTTATACGCTTTTACACTGAAGCTCTCGTCTTCCATGCACACACCTGTTGCTAGGTTAAAGCGTTGCTTCTTAAGTGGGCTTGCCACCCAAAGCTCACCTTTGTGCTCAACCGTTAAACCGCGAGATAAAACGTTTGATTGAAAAAACGGGTCAGTGTTACTAATAGCGAACACTTCTTCGGCTTTAGTTGGGCGGAAAATAGCCACTTGCTCACCACCAACCAACGCACAAACACCGGTACCTGGAATAATGTCTTCGATCTTACAAACTTTGGTAAATGCCATGATGTCCTCTCCCAATTAAACCAGTTCAACGTGAAGGATGTCGCCCTTCGCTTCTGGGTGTTTTTCTGTGAATGTTGCTGGGCGGTGTTGTTCACGGCCATCGTCAACAAACACAACGTTTTCATCACGGTCATCAGCATTGATGAAGTGTGAGAAGCGCTTAAGTTGAGCTTCGTCGTTGATAGTGTCAGTCCACTCACAAGCAAAGTTACCCACAAGGCCAGCTACGTCCGCTTCAAGTTGGTCATTGATGCCAAGCTTGTTGTCGACAATCACTTCACGTAGGTAATCGACACCGCCTTCTAGGTTGTCCATCCATACCGAAGTACGTTGTAGTGGCGCAGCCGTGCGGATGTAGAACATCATGAAACGGTCGATGTATTTGATCAGCGTTTCTTGGTCTAGGTCGCTTGCAAGTAAGTCTGCGTGACGAGGTTTCATACCACCGTTACCACATACGTACATGTTCCAACCTGCGTCAGTCGCGATAATACCTAAATCTTTACCTTGAGCTTCAGCACACTCACGAGTACAGCCAGACACACCAAACTTCATCTTATGAGGAGTACGGATGCCTTTGTAACGGTTCTCGATCATCACACCTAGGCCAACTGAATCTTGAACGCCGTAACGACACCAAGTTGAACCGACACATGTCTTAGCCATACGTAGCGCCTTCGCGTACGCTTGACCTGTTTCGTAGCCCGCAGCAACTAACTTCTTCCAGATTGCTGGTAAGTCATCTTTTTGAGCACCGAATAGACCGATACGCTGAGCACCTGTGATCTTGGTGTAAAGGTTGTATTCAGCCGCTACATCAGCAAGAACGCTTAGTGCTTGAGGCGTTACTTCACCACCTGCCATACGAGGGATAACAGAGTAAGTACCGTCTTTTTGGATGTTACCTAGGAAGTTATCGTTGGTATCATGCAGTTTCACTAGCTCAGGCTTAAGGATGTGCTCACCCCAGCAAGAAGCAAGAATAGAACCCGCTAGAGGCTTACATACTTCACAGCCGTAGCCTTTACCGTATTTCTCTAGTAACTCATCGAATGTTTTGATTTCTTCGATACGAATCAAGTGGAAAAGCTCTTGGCGAGAGTAAGCAAAGTGCTCGCATACGTCGTTCTTCACTTCAACACCGGCTTTAGCAAGTTCAGCGTTCAGTACTGAAGTCACAAGTGGAATACAACCACCACAGCCAGTACCAGCACCAGTTACTGCTTTGATATCACCAATTGTATGGTGACCTTCAGCAACGGCTTGTGCAATCTTGCCTTTAGTTACATCGAAACAAGAACAGATAACAGCAGACTCAGGAAGAGAATCCGCGCCAAGTGTTGGCTTTTCAGCACCCGCGTGAGCAGGAAGAATCAATGCATCTGGATGCTCTGGCAGGTCGATTTCATTCAGCATTAGCTGAAGAAGATCACCATAGTCAGACGTATCACCGACCATTACCGCACCAAGCAGCTTCTTGTTGTCTTCAGAAACGATTAGTCGCTTGTAAATTTCTTGTTCTTCGTTTTGGTAAACGTAGCTCTTACAACCTGGAGTGCGGCCGTTAGCATCACCGATAGAACCTACTTTCACGCCAAGAAGCTTAAGCTTCGCAGACATGTCTGCACCTTCAAATGTGCTTTCGTTACCAACAACGTGGTCAACCGCAACGGTCGCCATTTTGTAACCAGGAGCCACTAGACCGTAGAACGTTTGGTTCCAAGATGCACACTCACCGATAGCGTAGATATCTTTGTCTGTCGTTTGACAGTGATCGTTAATCTCGATACCACCGCGAGGCGCAATACCTAGGCCCATTTGACGAGCAAGTTTGTCTTGTGGGCGAATACCAGCAGAGAATACGATGAAATCAGTTTCTAGCTCTGTACCGTCTGCAAAACGCATTACGTTACGAGCTTCAGTGCCTTCAGGAGCAATTTCAAGCGTGTTCTTACTTGTATGAACGTTTACGCCCATACGTTCGATTTTTTGACGAAGTTGATTACCACCAGCAAGATCAAGCTGCTCTGCCATAAGCTTGGGAGCAAACTCTACAACGTGAGTCGTCACACCTAATGCCTTTAGTGCACCAGCCGCTTCAAGACCAAGTAGACCACCACCAACAACAACACCAGATTTAGAATTCTTTGCCGTCGCTTCGATAGCTTTTAAGTCTTCGATAGTACGGTAAACAAAACAGTCTTTACCTTCGTGGCCTTTAATTGGCGGTACAAACGGGAAAGAACCAGTAGCAAGAACAAGTTTGTCGTATTGAATTTCACGACCCGTGCTTGAGTAAACTGTTTTCTTTTCACGGTTAACGTTGATAGCACGTTCACCGATCAGCATGTTGATGCCGTGTTTCTCGTAGAAGCCTTCTTTTACCAAAGAAAGTTCATCTGCAGTATGGTGTGAAAAGTAAGAAGAAAGGTGCACACGGTCATACGCAACACGTGGTTCTTCACAGAACACCGTGATGTCCATGTTTGCAACATCTGTCTTCTCGACTAAATCTTCGATATAGCGATGACCGACCATCCCGTTACCGATTACGACTAGCTTCATCTTGCTCATAAGAATTCCTGAAGGTTATATATTTCTTAACTGAGCGAATAATGAATTATGAAAGAAAATGAAAATATGATGTAAATCAATTACGAAAACAAACTACCCTAAAGGGGTAGAACAAAAGAGGTAGATATGCTTAATTAACAAGCAAAGCAAACGAATAACCACAGTTTACATAGGGTTTAGCGGGGTTTTATATACACTTCAGTGCATTAAGCGGAATGTTGTAAAGTTTCACAATAGGTTACCAATAACGTAAGTAAATGACAATCATTTTCATTTAGCTTATTATAAATATATATAGAAACCTATAAATACATGTAGAACACCGTTTGCGTGAAAAACTATGTGTAATTGTGAAAACCACTCCTACCTATTCGGAATGTAAACAAAGCTGTTCGCCCTTTTAAGCGGTGAGCAACGCAATCAATACCTTGGCATTGACCTTGGAATAACACCTTAAACACATAGTAAAATGCCACGCATAGCGAATCAGACTTAAACATTCGTCAGAATTCTATTCCCACACAGCTACGTTAAAGCCTTGTTGACCTATCTCTACATCAAAAAGCTCCTAAACCAAATAACTTCTTATGGACGTAACTTGGGTATATAGCTGAAAATAGATAATTTATTGCATTGTATCTGCTCAAACCACTTTAGCCTTTATGACGTGACCGACTATTGCATGTGTGCGCAAGATGGTTGTGATTTTAAATTCAATGCTCAGAGATGGTGCTATATGGGATGAAAACAGCGCCAAAAATTAACTATTGACACCATAGTCGGTTGTTATGCAAACGATATAACACTACTTTATTGTTGACATAATAATGAGCAGTAAATACTGTATAAAAAAACACACTGTGGAAATGAACATGAATAAAGATGACAAACAAAAAGAACATAGTATTAAATCTGAAGTAACACGCTCAACTAATTTAGACCGTTTGAAATATACTGTTTTTGCGTTCTCCTTCTATACCTACGTCGCCGGAGCTCTATACTTCTACGGAATGATGAGTTCACTAGGGTTCAAAGGCGCATCTTTAGACAGTATTTTCTCTCCGCTTGTCTATTCTCAATATTTTGCTGCAGATATTCTGTCTAAGACATTCGTTCTACGAGACTTCAAAGCATTGCTTTTCCCGTTAAACACTACACTCATAGTAACGTTGATGGTTTTCGTAAGTGCTTTGGCGATTCACTTCAAGTCGTGGGAAAAGGTTTCAGCCAAAATTAATAAAAAAAATCAAAACAAGAAACCTTTAAGCCAAAAAAACCTTCCTCTTATCTCACTTCTGACATTTCCGCTAATGTATTTAGGTCAGCTGCTTACAGCAGCTGTACTTGTCGCCTTAATTTCGATTGCAGCTCTTCCGTTATTTGCACCATATTTGATGGGCGAGACGGCTGGAAAAAAAATCATTGAACATAATAATGGTGAAGTCTGCCGAATTTTTGACTGGAACTCCGAAGAATACAAAACTCAAAATATTGTATTGAGTTGCGAGAAAGTACGAGTAAGTAAATCGGGAAATACCGTTTCGGGGACAGTAATTCATACTGACCAAAAATTTGTATATGCGATAACTAACGATTTACTAATACGAGTTAAAGACGATCAAGTAATTTCCTGCACAACAAAGCAATATAAACAGGATAAACAGGATAAACAGGATAAACAGGATAAACAGGATAAACAGGATAAACAGGATAG
>NZ_JBGONI010000006.1:189684-203778 GCF_041439035.1 Vibrio sp. 1F263
GATAGCTTACCTGCTAAAGAAAAAGAATTTAAATCAATCACATGTGAAGATCTCTATCAATCAAGTTCTGAGAAAGTAGAGTAAGTTTGTATAGACACTATGACCCCCACGAAAGGTGCTAGCCTCCAATATCGTGGGTTAGCTTGACGCCAGAGCTATAATTAGTGTGAAAACAACTAAGTTTAGAGGCTAGCATGAATAAAGATAGCATAATCTTCATTGGCTTAGATACGCATCAGTCATTTCTTCAAGTCGCTGTATTGCAAGAACACCTAGGAGCAAATCCACAACACCTCGACCGTATTAAATCTAACAAGTCGTTAATTAAAGTCGCAGTTATTACATGTGTGCGTAAGATAGTTGTGAGTCTTAAATTCGATGCTCAGAGATGGTGTTATATGCGATAAAACAACGCCAAAAATCAACTATTGACGCCATAGTCGTTTGTTAGCCCTCTGATTTTGAAGTTTTTTCTAACAACTCATCAATATATTCACTTGAAAGTGAGTTTTCTAGATATTTGAAAAGTTTATCTTGATGTAACGTTGCAATGGAATCTAACAAATACTCTATCGTTACAATTTTTTTCCCTGCATTTTCAGCTGAAACATCTGGTATAACCCTACCATGCAACGCCCCATTTCTTTCATCATACAATTCAGAACAGAAGTAATTTATAAACTCAGAGTCTAAATCAATAGAAAGATCCGTTTCAGACACAATCTGGCGTATCTTAGGCTTTTTAATAACTTTTCCCGAACCTTTAACTATCGCTTCTGACTCCGAATTGAATATGCTTCCACCGATCCTTTGAACATAATTAGCAATATCCCATAACAATCCTTCTATCATTGGAAGAGCTGCGTATACGCATAGTGAAAAATGCCCCGCTTTATAAGCCGAGACAATCTCTCGCAACACTTGTTTTCGCTGGTTGTCGAACCCACCAAGAGCATGCTGCACAACTAAACTGTCAACGAGATCTAAAAAAGTATCGAACCCTTCTTTATAGTTATACTTATCAGAAACATAGTGAGATACGTCAGTACCACATTCAAACTCTTCAACTACGTCATAAAGGGATGCGACGGATATCTTTTGTACTGCCCATTTCATGGGAAACCTTAACCACACATCTCGACCAAATAAACGATCTAGGGATAGCCGTGCTGGGTTACATATTAAGTATGCGATGTTATTAGTTGGATACTCACCACTCAGCTTAGTGGTAATTAAACTAATATCGGCATTAAAAGATGTATTTTTAATTTGCTCACTTGCCGACAGTAGATTTTCATATTGACGCTTTAATTTAATGTTATTTGGCTTAGATGACTCGCTTTCAAACAACTTCTTCGCATCAGAGTCTTTTCCCTGTAAAACCATGTATTCATAGCTAGATGCTTTTTTCCTCAGAATTTTTACTCTTAGCGACTTTAATTCCGAACAGATTACTTCTAATTCAATACTTATATTCTTTTCTAGAATATCACCCATTTGTGGACTGACTACACCTTCTACAATTGCGTTTTCAATTAATCTCACAACTTGCTTAAACTCAGTTTTAGAACTGATTTTACTAATGGCTTCATCGCTGACCATGAGTAAGTAATAACCAAGTTGGAAAAGCCGATTGAAATCATCAGTATGAAGCTGCTTAATTAACCTCTTCTTCCTCTGTTCACCTAGAAACAGACTTATTACATGCTTAAAATCTTCGGGGACTTCTTCTACCGATTTATATTCCATCCTCACCTCACCAATGAAATCTAATAAAGAGGGCTAGACACTATGCCCCCCACGAAAGGTGCTAGCCTCCAATATTGTGGGTTAGCTTAACGCCATAGCCATACTTAGTGTACAAACAACTAAATTTGGAGGCTAGCATGAGTAAAGATAGCATGATCTTCATTAGCTTAGATACGCATCAGTCATTTCTTCAAGTCACTGTTTTTCAAGAACATCGAGGAGCAAATCCACAACACCTCGGCCTTATTAAATCTAACAAGTCCGCGTTAATTAAAGTCACAATTATTACATGCGTACGCAAGATGGTTGTGATCTTAAATTCAATGATCAGAGATGGTGTTATATGCGATGAAACAACGCCAAAAATTAACTATTGACGCCATAGTCGTTTGTTAGCTACTTGCTTAACAAGAACTTACGGAGGTCTCGCTCCTCACGCATAACATACAGGATATAGACTTTATCAAGTTCTTGTTTGTAGAAAACACGACATGGACTAGCGACGACTTCACGATAATTTAAGTGACTAAGCTCAGGTGGTATACGCCCCGAATCTGGGAATAATTCTAGCCGTCCAACTTTCTCGAAAACGGATTGCACCAGCAGTTTTGCAGCAACCATGTTTTCCAGTGCTATATACTCAGCGATATCATTAAGATCAGATAATGCCGGGTCAGTCCAAATTACTTCAGCCATTTTGACATCTTATTTTTAGCTTCAGAATGTGATGTAACTTTACCATCAGCGATAGCACGCTCACCTCTAGCAATCCCCTCTAGGAGAGCTAAACGATTTTGCATAAATTCATAGTCGTCTACGTCAACTAGATACGCTGAGGGTTTACCGTGTTCGGTGATTAAAACAGGCTCTTTGCTATCATGTAGATCCGCTAAGATCTTTGTAGCTTGGCGTTTAAGTGAAGTTACCAGCTCGACTTTCATGGTTGTAGCTCCAAAAGAATACTAAAGTGATACTATTCTATCACTTTGAGTTTCGCAAGTTTACAGCTAACGAATGACATGGATTCCCCCTACAGAGGATCTGCCACACTTATGTGGTACTTAATTGCACCGGAGGCACCATGTCTGATTATTCTTACTTCTGCGGTATCGACCTCGCTAAAAACTATTTTACCTTGTATGGCGAGATGAATTCAGTTTATAGCTTGGGTCATCAGTTTGTTTGCTTGATCTAACACAAGAACCCTTTTGATTCACATGTGTGATGTAAAAATCAACTTCCAACCAAACCCTGAATAAATTAGCATTGTTGAAAATAATTCTTATTTAATAGAGTCAATACGATGCGCCTAATTTTACTAATCCTATTTATTATTACAGCCCCTGCGTTTGCTGAAACAAAGGTCATCAAACAAGTGATGGACATGAATTCTGAAAACATCGACAAGATGTATCAATTCATTCCTGATTACGTAGAAATCGAACCTGGTGACAAGGTGCTTTTTAAAGGAACCGTTGGCTCTCATACTGCTCATAGCATTCAAGGGATGCTTCCTGACGGAGCTAAACCTCTTATGATATCCGGGTCAAACGCTCAGGAAGTCACTTTTGATAAGCCCGGAGTGTACGGAATCAAATGTAAAGTGCACCACAGACACGGAATGGTGGCGCTCGTGGTTGTTGGTGATCCAAGTGTTAACTTAGAAGAAGCTCGCACCGCGGCCAAAAAACGTGTGAGTCGCAGAGCTCAGAAAAAGATGCAAGGCTTGCTCGATCAAGCAGAGAAAAAAGTTCAATAACCTTTGTCCCTGTCTTGAAGCATTAGCTCTCTGTTGATGTGTGATAGAAATGCTAGCCTGAAGACAGGCTAATAGGTCAGAAACAAGAAGAAACAGCGCCGAATTGGCGCTGTTTCTTCTTACTTATCTAACTTATCTAACTTATCTAACTTAGACATTGTCAAATATCCCGCACTAAACGTAAAAACAGATCAAACTAGCCAACCCGTTCTAAATGAAACTCCGACAACCACAAACAAAATTGAAATAATGGTCACTGGCACAATGTGCAGCGCCATATCAACCAAGTTGTCCTTCGATAGTTTTGGAATCACACGAAAGCGTGCGTCTAGGGCTAGCAATACCGTCAGAGACAGCAACGTCAGTTTAGCGGCAATGCCATGAGCCAGTGGAATCGACATATCAAACCATAAGCTAACGTCCGGCAACATGTGATAAGCGAGCATCAACCCGGTCACCACTTGAACTACCAAAGCAGGCATCCCCACCTTTTCGTACCCTTGCTCGAATTCCAATAACATTTCTGGAGAACCGTGTTTCAAGACTTTAGGAAGGATAACGACGCTGAGAATAATGTGCCCTCCCGTCCAAATGGTGGCAGCCAATACATGCAAAACCAATAATACGCCAAACATAAACTTCCCTTACACAATGTTACGTGGTGCAAAGGAGAACCCTTCAAACTCACGCTTATATTTTGATTCACCAATTTTCTTTATTTTGGCGACGCCCATTTTGTAGTTGTAGTTACCACTGATTTGGTCAACTACCCGTGTTGTTAAAGCATTCGCTGGGTTCTTCATGTCCATCATATTGCAATACAACACACCTTTTTTCGTGGCTGAGGTGACAATCGCAACGGCTTTAATCTCCGCGTAATCCAGTTGAATGTGACCATTTTTCATTAGGTTACTAAACTGAAAATCGTCTGACTCGATACCCAGAATCGTATCTTTAAAATTGGCCACCCGCTCCGAGTACACCAGTACTTCATCTCCGGCTTCTATGCCCCGTTTGTCCGCATCTTCCGGGTGTACTTCAATCCAGTTTTCAGGCCAACGATGAGTGATGTAAGGCCTGCGTTCGGTATCATCAAACCCTGACTGCCAAATCTCGTTAATACGACCATTCGAAAACCATAACTCGTCCTGTTTTGGGGTAAGCCAGCGATGAAAATCACTAAACAGATCCCAAGGATGTTTTTGAAGATTGACCTTCCCCGTCTGACTATTAAATTGAGTGAGCTGTTTACGCATAATATTGGCGCCTTGAGGGCCATCTTGCAGCCCTTTATCGACCAGATCATCCCAACTCATTTCAGTGTCATGTAGGCGCTTAGTGCCAATCAGCTTTTTGGTATCATAGTTATAAAAAACAGGCCCTTGAATCCCTTCAGTACCAAATTCAGCGAGCTTTTGATGAAGAGTTTTTCCTTCAGCATGTGCTGCGACTTTAATCATATTGAAATCTTTACGGCTACCACGGCTAAATCGTGATGACTCTTCAGCTACGTCATTTGAGTTTTGCCAATCAAACCCGTCGTACCCCATTCGCGAAGCCATTTGAGCAACAATCCACCAGTCTGGCTTAGCCTGACCCGGCGCATCAGCGAACTTTTGGTAAAGGCGTAGACGACGCTCACCATTAGCGCGCATGAAATCCTCTTCCCCCCAAGTCGCGGCCGGAAAGATGATATCAGCGAATTGTTTGCCAATAGGATCACGTAAATAAATATCTTGATTGATGACGACCATTCCACCGGAATCTGCACGCTTTTTGAGTGTATCTATAATGTGCTGTTTATCACGTCGCATCGCTTGGTGAGGATTACGTGTGGTTAAATCGGTGAATTTCTCTTTCAACCCATAGCTGCCACACATAGCTTGAATCCATGTCGTACCAATGACATGGGCCATACGGGTATGCCCAGAATAGAGATATCTATCGGTGTCTATTGAGCGCCTGCGTCTGCCTGCTACTTTTTCAGGTGACTTGTTCCTTGGTAGTTTCCCACCGGCTAGTCCACCACGTTGATGCCCACCAAATCGACCAATCACACGCCCTTCTCGGCCACCAGTACCGATTATCGTTGCAAGGGAGGCGATGGCGTTGGTATTCCCGGTATTATTCGACCAATAAAAGCCCTTCTCTATACCAATTGAGGCTTTAACTCGTTGACCGTTGACTGGCATTGCCAACATCTCAGCGGCTTTGTGGATCTTCTCCACATCGATACCCGCTATCGATGCGGCATACTCAGGTGCGTACTCTTTCTGCTCCAAATTCCATTGCTTATAATCATCAAAGCCATTCGTTTGGAATTTGCCCCAAGTGGTTCTCCATTGCCATGGCGTATTACGAGTACCCTGACCAAAACCTGAGCTCGATTCCCATTTATTATTGACCCAGTTTTCAATCCACTCATTGTCTTGCCAGCCTTGCTCTAAGATCACTCGAGCAATTGCACCAATCACAAGATTATCGCTACCGGGATTAATATCGAGGTGCAATCCACCTTGAGCTTTAAGCCACGCTATTCCAGCAGTTTCACGAGGGTTCAAAATCACGGTTTTCATCCCACGATGCACCGCTGGCATAATAAACTGCGTAAAGATGATGGTTTTTGTCTCATACGGATCTGTTCCGCAGATCATCAAAGTATCTGCCGCGCTCCAATCATCATAACTTGGAGCAAAATTATCAAAACCCGCATCTCGAAATCCTGGGGTTGCGGTGACATCTGACGGCGTATCATGAAACGAAAAATTCGCGGTATTGACATGACGCAATGCATACTTTGTTATCGCATAGGTGTTTTCAATATACTGATAGGAATAGGTTTTTACGCAGTAACTGTTCGAACCGTGCGTATCAATCACATGACGGCCGACTTGGGCTGCTATATCCAACGCAAAATCCCATTCTACCGGCTGTAACTGACCGTTAATTCGAACAAGTGGTTGCTTCAATCGATCTTTGGTTGGTGTTTCTGGGTTATAAAGCTTTCTTGCGAGCAGTCCACCACGAACCGAAGAGTCACCGCCTTTATTGACGACCTGTATGTCTTTATCTGCTACGACAACCACATGGTGTGGTTTGCCATTATGCGAAATAATATTATGTTGCTGTGGCGAAACCCAAGCTTGCAGAGCATGAACCGGGAAATCGACACCAAAGGCGTTTTCACTAGCAGCCGCGCCGCCTGAAGGGCTATTTACGGGCCAACGATAAACCTTATAACCACACGCAACAATACAATAGTCACACGCTGTTGTGATGACTTCCGCACTAGCAGGTGGCAGTAATGTACTAGTCGGTTGCAGATACTGGCTGTTTAAAGCAGATTGATCGTTTAAAGCCAATTTATCGTTAAAAGAAAGTTGAGTCATCTAGCTAATCTCCACATCGATCAGGTTTTCCATTCGACCAAAGATCAACCCCATAACCCCGACCGCATAGATATCATCACCTTCTAGCTCCAGCAGTACTTGAGGTAAGCTCTCAAAGGCTTGACCAGAAACCATAATGCCATGACGTCGTAAATCAAATGTAGACAGGTGGAATGGACATTGCCCGACAATGCGATGCTCCCCTGTTGCTTTGTAAGCACCAGTTAAAGGCCCGCCTTGATGAGTACACGTCATCGAGTACGCCACAATATCTCGCTGTAACCCTATCCCACCGCCACATTCGATGTCGGATTTAACCAGCATCGCAATCGAGTTTTTTCCTTCATCTGGATATTGAAAGTGAACCGGAATGTGGTTACTGAGTTGACTTAACTTTGCGATTTTCTTACGCGGGTAACCAACAATACGACCTTCAACCTGAGTTTCAGAATCCGTTCCTGCAAATAAGGTAAGAGGAACCATTGATACGGCAGTCGCCGCGCCGGAATAGAGTAAAAAATCACGTCGTGACATCATGCATTTGTTGTGTCGTTTACTCGAATTTTGCTCTGAGTTGGCGATCATTTTTCTGCTCCAGCAAGTTCTTCTTTAGTAAATAACGGTTGGTATTCTGGAATTGTCGGCTCTTCAATAAAAATCTGTTCACCTGAAAATGCTTCGATAAAGCTCAGTAAGTTCTTTTTATCTTGCTCCGTTAAACCGAGAGGTTGAATTAAAGCAGATTTTGTCTGAGGGTAACCAGTAGTACGTCCGTCATCCGCCACACCACCTCGGTCGTAGAAATCAATCACCGCTTCTAAAGTTGGAATAGTGCCATTGTGCATGTAGGGCGCAGTGTATTTTGTATAACGTAGGCTTGGCGTGCGAAACTTACCTAACATCTCTTTACGTTTTGCACGAAAGTAAGCACCGGGATCAGCTTTTGTAGTGCGGTACATCTCTTCGGTGACACCTTTAGAATAAAGCTCAAATCGAAACGTTATCTGTGCCAGTCCATCATCATTCCACCAAGGGCTTGGCGGCACGCCAATGTTGTAGAATTTCTGGTCAGAAGCCAAAGCCCCGTTGTGACAAGCTATGCAATTCGCTTTGCCCTCAAACAGTGCTTTACCCTTCAATTGGGACTCAGACAAAGCGGTTTTGTCACCGAGTAAATAGTTATCTATTGGTGTGTCACGTTGAATCATCGTACGTTCAAACGCGGCTATAGCACGCCAAGCGTTGTGTATTTTCGGAGTATCATCACCAAACACTCGCTTAAAACGTTCAACATACTCAGGTACTAACGCTAAACGCGCTTCCATGATGTCATCTTCACCATTACCCGCGACCGCGCCCTTCGCAGCGTCTTTGGCTTGCGCTTCCAATGACATAGCGCTGCCCGCCCAGAAAAATTTGTCATAATAAGCCGCATTAATAATCGTTTGGCTATTACGCCAATGTACCGTACCCGGATATCCCATGGATAAGTCATCAGGAAAACCCCAGCCCTGAGATTGAATATGGCAACCAGCACATGGGCTCGTCGTATCGCCACTTAGCCGACCGTCATAAAATAAGACCTTTCCCAACTCAATTTTTTCTGGTGTTTGTTTATTATCCGCAGGTACAGGCACCTCCCCTAGAGGCTCAAGCTGTACCTTTGCATTAACAACATTGGGAAGCCCCGTCATCCCAATAAGAACAAAGAGTGCTGCCTTTAATACAGAGCGTTTAGTTACTAGCATTTGACCAATCCTCCGTGTATTCGTAGCCGAAGTCATAGTCTAACCATTCGTATTCTTCGCCTATAAGGGCGTCTCCAGATAACGATTCCAAAAAAGCCACCAGCGCCTTTTTTTCATAGTCCGTTAGAGAAAGTGTGGTGAGTCGAGAGTCTTTGTTTGAATCTTCGCCACCACCTTGATTATAAAACTCAACCACATCTTCAAGCGTGGCAAGTATGCCATTGTGCATATATGGCGCAGTTTGAGTGAGCTCTCGCAGCGTTGGCGTTATGAACTTACCGCGATCGCTACCATCCGCTTTATGAGTTTGAACATGCGCACCAACATCGCGCTTTAACGTTAAGTAATCTTGCACCCCCATAAACATGTTGTAGGCAAGAAAAGATTGATGTCGCATGGGGTCTAAAAATATCTCATGATTTTCTGGCACTCCGGTATTGTGTGCCTTTCCGTCCGAAAACAGTGCGCCACGGTGGCATTGGCTGCACCCCGCTTTGCCTGTGAACAGTTTTTCTCCCTGGCTCGCTAAGTCGCTAAGCTCACCCTTGTCAAAAGGGACGTTTTTCGAAGTCAATGTTTTTAGGTATTCAGGCAGAGCTTTGCGTACTCCGCCATTTGACGGTTCTCCAAGATTGGCCGCTTTAAACATCTCGACGTATATTGGGTCTTGTTTGAGGCGTTCCTGCATCAAACGCATGTCCATATTCATCAGCCAGTCTTCAGTGATATTCTCCCGCACCACATCGTTTAGGTTGGTGCCAATACGACCATCGTGAAACCACACTTCTTTATAGACTGTATTAATAAGTGTTGGAGCATTACGAAATCCATCACTCCCCGTATAGGCAGGGCTCAACGGTTCAGGGTAAGAAAAACCATTAGACGGAATGTGGCAACTGGAGCACGATATCGAGTCGTCCCCGGACAAGCGCGTATCAAAAAACAGTCGTTTACCGAGTTCTGCCTTCGCCGTATTTATACTCATAGGGGGCAGAGCGGCGTATAGAGTTGCAGAGAAAAGGGCACACACTCCTACCAAGATTTTTAGTGCGATGCTCATCGACATTCCTTCGGGGTTACTATCATCTACCCCTATTATTAACACATGAAACATTAAAGATATGATTAGGATCATACAATTAGAAATGATAAGAGTTATTATTCAAACTTGTTAATTCAGTGGCGCTTGAATAATGTCTCTAGATAAATTACTTCACAAAGTTAAACACATCTATTTGACTGGAAACCTATCCGAACAGGTATTGGCAGCACAAATATTAAGCCGTTTTCAAAACACTAAATATCTGATTATAGAAAGGTTAGAGTCCCAGAATCCTGACCTTGTTCTCACTAGTCTTGAATGCCTCGCTTTAGATAATGCAGCGCCTATTGAGCCCATCCTCAACTGCTATCAATACTGGGACGACAGCGAAATTAAATTGGCATCGTTAATGGCTATTGAGAACAACCAACACTCTGTACTCGCTGTTCCTGTATTATTAGAAGCAGTATGCGACGAAAATGACTACTGGGATGGGGGGTGGAATGACGGAGATGACATCAGCTTGATTGCTGCGCGGATTTTAGACAATCACAAACACGAATTAGATCATGAACAGTCTCTGCGTATACTACACCGACTTCAGAATGACCCCGAGCCAGACCTAAAAGGCAAACTCATTGCTTTACTTTCGCGCCACTCCCCGACTCTGCTAAATGAAAACAACGTACTCAAAAGCACCGCTGATACTCGGATGTTTTTGAGAAACACTCAAGACAAAGTCGTATTATACAAAGCCACACAACACCCTGATATTAGCTGCCAAAAAGTGGCATTTCAGCGTCTATCTGAAATGGATTGTCGTGAATATCTGCAGGTATTTTTAAACGGCCTGTCTCATTCAGACCCATCAATAAGAAAGAGTTCCGTACATCAATTAGCGAAATGGAATTACCTAGTAGATATAAAGTACCTTAATTTTGAGTTACTGCTATCTGGTATGCCGCTCAACTCACTCACAGGGCTAATGAGTAGCAAAGATAAGCTGGACGTCATTGACCAACTTCAAAATAAACCCAATGTTGCTTATTCAACCACAACGCTCCTTCTGCTGATTTGCAGTTTGGAGAGTCAGCACAAACAGCTTCAACTTGCCCGTTTTATACCCCATTTCTACCAAGTGTTTTCAAAGTTGGAAGAGTCAGAACAACTCGACAGCTTAAACCACCTATTAACTGAAACTTCCGAACAACTTAGCGTCGCCTTTATTCGTCAACAACTTCAGCAGGAAGCTTGTAGTAACTCTATCAAGCGACTGTTAATTGAACACCTTTCGAAAAACCCAAAAACTAGCCACCAGAGCTATTTCAAAGAACTCACTTTAGGGACATCAGGTATCATAGTTGCGGATTCTTCAGTAAAAAGTAGAACAGCAACGAACACAGACCCTATAAATGAAATGATTAGCGCGGAAATCATTGACGCTAATGCTCAACCAGCACTTATTACATCAACACTTGATGCATTAAAACAAGCTCACTCACCTGCTATCTCTAACGCTGACTCTACCGTCGCATCTACTTCTACTTCTACTTCTACTTCTACTTCTACTTCAGTAAAGAAGCGTTCTAACAGATCTGCAAAGATAGAGGCTCTAGAAAATCAAGCGATCGCTCTAGAGTTTTGCTCAAACAAAACATGGCTGCGCAGCCTTTGCTCTGACGACAAAATAAGTTATCTAACCAAAGCGGCGTTTTACGCCTTGATTCATGCCTTATGTAGACACAGCATAAGCTTTTCCGATGTACAAACATCACGCTTTAATCTACTCGTGTTAGAACTCTTGCTAGATGAGCAATCCGAAAATATCGGCGACATCCTCGTCTGGCTTGGCGATGATTGGATACAACAGAACCGTTTGTCACTGATGTCATCACCCTGCTTATCTTTAAGAGTCGGCTTAATAAAACACATCAATGACGAGCAACAATTATTAGAATTAATCAAACATTCGTATATCGGCATTCAGCACGCAGCGCTCAATCAACTTGCGCTTAGTGGTGTGTGTCCCCATAAGAAACTGATCGGGTTGCTTTTGGAAGAGCCGTTACTTTATCCACAGTTGGCAAACTTTGAAGCACATACGGTTTATGAAATACTTGAAAGTGAATTCGATCGCCGATCCTCAACGACTCTTCAAGCCACTCTCACGTATCTTGAAACGACAAGTAATCACCCCTAACAAAGAACTCAAATCTGGTAGCAAAATCATGTCCATTGATTTGAGGCTTTCATTTTTACTTCACTCGCAGCCGGTAAAGTTAGTAGCAACGAATTAAGCCTCGCTTTGTAAGGTATTGTATGGGTTTGTCTAACAGCAACTTCTGTCACTAAACAACGCACTGCAGTTCCGTATATTGATACTTCGTATGAATAATAAGGTGTGTCATGAAAACTCTATCTTTAGCTACCTTAGCGACAGCTATCTTTCTCATTGGATGCGGTTCAAATCAAAATAAATCGCTATTCAATCAGGCAAACGCAGCACCGTCAGTTGTACATGGAGTCACGATTGAAGCCGTTCCCTCTCAATTCGCTGAATACTCTCAAGCAGGCTACAACCGATATGTAGCGGTCAATGCCCCGAATGGCAAATCTATCCATATTTTGATTATGGATCGCCTGAGCAATTATCAAATAGTCAAAGCCGTCAATGTTCTCAACCACTATCTAACCCCTGTTGATGGCACTAAGTATGGGAGCACTGACTCAAAACGCGAGATTGCAAACGCGATGGCCAACAATGGCGCAATACTAAAGCTAATGAATTATTACGATGAGCCACGATACAACGATGACTTGCCCGGGCAGCCCTTGTTCGAAGAAGAGATTCAGGTTGAAGGCGGTGAATGGTATGTCCAACAAGATTATGAAGAGCATCGTGACGCCTCTTATGAGGAAATACTGCATTTAGTCCATGACTATGGCATCGGGGTTTTTAACGCGCCTGAAGATGCAGTAACCGCATTACCTGAATTTCAAAAAGAATTTAATGCGATACAGAGACAAGCATTAAACAATGCTTACACACCACCCCGTGATATTTTAAAAGAGTGGCAAGAAGAAGTCTGCGTTGATCAAGAGTACTTTGCCGCTGTAATTGATAGCTACTACGGGCTTTGGGGAGCATACAACGGCAAAGGTATGTGGGGGTTATACCAAGTTAAAACCCGCGACGATTTCTCAAAAGAAGACCCCGATGCACAAGCGATAGTAGAACAGATTTTCTCTCCAACATTAACTTACGATGCATACCTTGCCGATACATTCACCGGAACATTTAAAATGAGGTATGACCCAGTGACGTCCTATACTCATCACTCTCAATACCTTACTAAACTAACGCTATCAGGTAACAATGATGCGAATATTGAGATCAACCAGCATGACAACCGCGTAACCGGAAACGCGGGGGTAAATACAGTGATCGCCCATGGCCCTAAAAGTGAATACCAAATTCATGATCTGGGGAATGGTAAATTTCAGCTTAATGATACCGTTGTTTCGCGTGACGGCTTGAACGTGCTATCCAGTATCGAAAAAGTACAGTTCACTGATCAGCTTTGGACCTTTTAACTAGCAACACTCAAAAGCCAAATCACTTTCCTAAAGACGTAAAAAAGCCCGACCATTTCTGATCGGGCTTTCTAAATGATGGAGGCGCCTCCCGGAGTCGAACCGAGGTCCACGGATTTGCAATCCGCTGCATAGCCACTCTGCCAAGGCGCCTTCAATAGTGTTTTAAGAGAACAACTCTTTTGAACATTACCAAACAAGATAACAATCAAATAGATGGTGCCCCGGGCCGGACTTGAACCGGCACAACGCGAACGTCGAGGGATTTTAAATCCCTTGTGTCTACCAATTCCACCACCAGGGCACGCAATTCTTTATTGCGATGCCGATTACTGAAAAGTAAAACACCATCTTAATGTCGAAATAAATCAACACTACAAAATTCTTTATCTCTAGAACTGTGTTGTCCTGAGAACGAGGCGTACTTTAACTGATTAAGATAATGAGTCAATAAAAAAATTTATTTATTGGATTCAATTGGTTAAAAACCGTTCCAACGTTTGTTTTTCGACCTAAAATCGAGAGAGAATTATACACAACAATTGAGCACAGGATAAACTGGCAATGAGCAGCGCACAAAGAATGCAGCACAGGATGTTTATTCGATTAATATGAAAATGAAGCGGACAGAATATTCTATCCAATGTCCGCTTCGAAACTTTGTACATAAATTAAGACACAGGCCACTCTTCTGGAATTAACTTTTCTGTCCCAACCTTATGCCATCGATATTTAACCGCATTTTTATATCTTTTATCGGCTTTGTTGCGTAATTAAATTTAAAGATAGAACAACCCCGTTTCGCGTATTTCT